>CAZPEW010000038.1:0-12919 GCA_964585695.1 uncultured Lachnospiraceae bacterium | reverse complement strand
TGTTCGGTCAGATGATGAACCCTATTATCCGGTCGGATGGAAACCCCGGATTTGCCATGGTATCTACAGTGGCAGGGGCAGTTGTCAATCTTATTCTGGATCCGGTGTTTATTTTCCTGTTCCGATGGGGCATGATGGGGGCGGCAGTTGCGACGGTAGCAGGACAGATGCTGACGGCAGTGCTCGCTGTCTGGTACATCAGCAGGATGAAGGCGGTAAGACTCAGCAGCGAAAGTTTCCGGCTGTCCGGCAGTCTCATAAAAAAATTTCTGCCGCTAGGCATAACGAGTTTTCTGTCGCAGATTTCCATTGTAGCTTCCATGGCGGCAATCAATAATATGATACTTATATACGGCGCCAGGGATGCGGTATTCGGACAGCAGCAGTATGCACAGATTCCGATGGCAGTGGTCGGTATAGCAATGAAGTTTTTCCAGATAGTCATCTCGGTTTCTGTAGGGCTTGCCGCAGGATGCATACCGATTGTCGGTTTCAATATCGGTGCAGGAAAGAAGGACCGCGTCCGAAAATTATTTGAAAAACTGCTGGTAAGTGAGCTGATGCTGGGGATGACAGCGCTTCTTATTGTTGAGGGACTGCCGCGCCAGCTGATCGGAATATTCGGAGCTGCACAGGAAAGCAGCTATTATACCGAGTTTGCGATAAAGGTATTCAGAATATATTTATGCATGTTTCCGCTTGCTCTCATTAATAAGGCAATCTTCATTTTCTCGCAGGCGCTGGGCAGAGCAGCAGAATCTGCAGTGCTTTCCTTCCTCAGAGAAGTTGTATTTGGCGTTGGCTTTGCACTTCTTCTGCCTGTGTTTTACGGTCTGAACGGTATCCTGTATTCTATGCCGGTTTCAGATTTGATTACCTTTGTTATAGCTGTATTGCTGATCAGGAGTATTTTCAGAAGACTTACCGGATAATTTCCCTCCCCGCAGGATGCAGACCGCAGAATATACGGTCTGCATTTTTGTTATGGGCACGTTGACGGAATGATTGTTTTTAGAGGGCGCTGGTGATATTCTTAGAGCATGACAGTCAATGTCTGCAGGAGGGAGAGACCGGAAAATGGATCAGACAGAACTTAAAAATCTGCTGACGGAGCAGCGTATGCTGACAAGGTGCGCCGAGACTTTAAATGACAACGGAAACCTCGACCGGCAGATAGATCAGGTGCTCTCCGATATGGGAAACTACTACAGGGCAGAACGGGTTTATATTTTCCGCAGCAGGAAAGAAGAACCTTTGCTGGACAATATCTATGAATGGTGTGCAGACGGAATTCAGCCGCAGAGCAGTGAGCTGCACGGCCTGGATATCCGGCCGCTGGAGCGCTGGAGACAGGCATTCAGGAAAAAGGAAGCGCTGATAGAACCGGATGTGTCCGGGACACGGACGCTGTTTCCGGATGAGTATGCATTCATGACAAAGCATGGAATCTGCAGTTATATAGAAGCGCCGCTTTTTTACAGAGGCGAATTTACCGGCTTCCTGGGGCTGGATAATCCGGATGCGTCCATGATCGGCAATTCTGCGGAATCTATCCTGACGATGGCGTATTCCATCTCGAATGCACTGATCCGCGGGGATATCCGCCAGGAGAGAGAGGAATCCAGACGCCGCTATAAGGTGGCAGTGGAAGGAGCCGAGCTTGCAGTCTGGGAATATGACATTGCAGAGCAGTGTCTCCGCCATCCGAGCAGCCGTCTCCTCCGGTATCATATTCCGGAGACGGTACGGAATTTTCCGGCGGTGGTATTCCCGCTTGTGCAGGAGGAGGACAGGGAAAGACTGCATGCCCTTTATGCACGGGTGGATGCCGGAGAAAACATGGTTTCCGGCGACTTCTGGATGCGCTGGAGTCCGGATGCGCCGCTTGTCTGTGAGCATGTGATTTATTCTGTTCAGAAAAACAAAGAGGGAAAGCCGACACTTGCATACGGGATCAGCGTGGATGTTACGGCAGAGAAGCTGGAGCAGAGACGGTTCCGCTCCATGCTGCAGGAGCTGCTTGCGGCAAATCCCAGAGCACTTGGGATGCTGCATGTCAATCTGACCAGAAATCTCTGCAGCGGCGGCCACAGTGCGTCTCCGTTTGTGGAGGCTGCGACCCGGGCAAGAACACTGGATGAATTTGTCATTATTGCTTCCGCGCATATTCCGGATGAGGCGGAGCGGAAGGAATTTCTGGAGCGTTTTACCTGTGAGAAGCTGATCAGAGCCTTTAATGCGGGCAGAAATGATCTGCAGTTTGAATACCGGCGGACCGGCGGGAACGGCAGGCCTTTCTGGATGCGTACATATATCCGCATGCTCCGGAATCCGGAGACAAACGATATAGAAGGCGTTATTTATTCCACGGATATTACGCATGAGAAGCAGCAGAATGAAATACTGCATATCATCACGGAACAGGAATATGATCTGATCGCCATTATTCATATTGCCGAGAGAACCGTTGAGGCGGTTTATCTCGGGACGGAAGTGCCGGATGCCTACCGTGAGCTGCTGCCGCAGCCAGGTGCTGTCCATCCGCTGGAGAACTTCCGCAGGAATGCAATGGAAAAGTGGATCTGCCCGGAGGATATCCGGGAATATAAAAAGAACAGCGATCCGGCATACTATGTTCCGCTGATGGACAGAACGGGACGCTCGGAATTTACCATCCGGGAGAATTTCCCGGATAAAGGCAGAATCTATCGCCGCTTTCAGCATTATTATCTGGGCGGAGACCGGGATACCATACTTGTTATTGAGTCCGATGTATCGGAAACCTACCGCCGTCAGCAGGCGGAGCTGCAGAAAGAGCGGATGCTGCGTGAGGAGGCTATGGCGGCCAGCAAGGCCAAGACAGATTTTCTGTCAAGGATGAGTCATGACATCCGCACGCCGCTGAACGGCATCATCGGGATGGCATATCTGGCAGAGCAGCATGAAAATGAGCCTTACACGGCGGACTGCCTTGCAAAGATCAGTACCTCGGCAAAGTTTCTGCTGGGGCTTATCAACAATGTCCTGGATATGGCAAAAATCGAGAGCGGCAAGGCGGAGCTGCACTGTGAGCCGTATCCGGTTCATGAAATGAACAGCTACCTGGATGCGGTGATCCGGCCGCTCTGCGAGGAGAGAAAGCAGAAGTTTATCCTGGAAGAGAGCATAGAGGCAGACAATATACCGCTGGTAGACAAAAACTATATCAATCAGATTCTGTTTAATCTGCTCTCGAATGCTGTTAAATTTACGCCGGAGGGCGGGACCGTTTCCTGCAGTGTCAGCAAAAAGTGTATTGCCGACAACCGGGCAGTCATCGAATATAAGGTTGCGGATACAGGCATCGGGATCAGCCGGGAATTCCGGAAGCAGATATTCGAGGCATTTACCCAGGAAGGACGCGATGATGCTTCTGATCAGCGCGGCAGCGGTCTGGGGCTTTCCATTGTAAAAAAGCTGGTTGACCTGATGGGGGGAACCATCTCGCTGGACAGCGAGATCGGGCACGGAACGACCTTTACGGTAAGGCTGGAGTGCAGTACTGCAGCAGCAGAGCCGGATGGCACCCGGAGCAGTACAGATGATGCGGCGTCTGCAGTATATACCGGACTGCGGGGGAAACGTATCCTGCTTTGTGAGGATCATCCGCTGAACCGGGAAATTGCAGGCGCGCTGCTTGCACAGCAGGGTATTGTCATGGATTCTGCGGAAAACGGAGAAATCGGCGTAAAGCGTTTCCTGCTGTCGAAGCCTTATTTCTATGATGCTGTCCTGATGGATATCCGTATGCCGGCAATGGATGGATATGAGGCAGCCGGACAGATCCGTGCGCTGTGCCGTCCGGACGCAGGAAGCATTCCGATTATTGCCATGACGGCAGATGCCTTTGAGGAGAGCATCCGTAAGGCAAAGGAAATCGGGATGAATGATTATATTACAAAACCGATCGAACCGCAGAAACTGTATGAAATACTTAAAAAGCATATCGCACCGGATTCCTGACCGCAGTCTGTTGAGAAGGCGGCAAATACCAGATGGGAAAGAACTTATATGAAAAATAAACTGACTGCTTTCAGCAAAAGAACAAATTTGGTTCTGCTCATCGGAATTCTGCTTTCCGCTGTTCTCTCCGGTCTTTACTATGTCTATCTCCAGCGGCAGGAAAAGACGAATATTGCACGTATCAGCACCATCTATGCGGAAAGAACGGAGAACCTGATCAATGGGATATTTCATAAGACAGACGTTCTTGCCGCTGCGGTAAAACTGGAAAACGGAGACATCACAGAACCTGTTTTTGAAACGGTTGCGCAGCTGGTGTATGAAAAGGACAGCGGTATCCGCGGAATCCAGTATATGCCGGGAGCGGTGGTTACCTATTCCTATCCGCTGGAGGGAAACGAGGGGGTCATGGGGAAAAATTTCCTTGAGATCCCGGAGCGGAGAGCGGATGTACTGCTGGCGATCAGCACTAAAAGCATTGCGCTGTCCGGTCCGTACAACCTGATTCAGGGAGGACTCGGCGTAGTTGCGCGGAATCCGGTTTTTCTGACGGATGCCTCCGGAAAGGAATATTTCTGGGGTTTCTCTACGATCGTGCTGGATCTGCCTGACGCGCTTACAAGTGCCGGTCTTGATCATCTGTCGGAGGAAGGCTATGATTTCCAGCTGTTCTGCGTGAATGAGAATAATGAGCGTCTGGTCATTGCCGGAAATCCGCAGCTGAATGTGTCAGAAGCCGTATCCGGTACGATTCAGGTTCCGCATCATACGTGGACGCTTGCCATTTCCGGGCTGCATCCATGGGTAAATCCGCTCAAGGCAGCTGCGGCATGCAGTATCTGTTTCCTCCTGACGTTCATCCTCTGGAGACTGATCTGCTCCCTTGTCCGTGAGAAAGAGGCAATTGAGGCAAAGGACCGCTTTTTCTCCAATATCAGTCATGACATGCGCACGCCGCTGAATGCAGTGCTTGGCTTTACGGCACTGGCAGAGGCACCGGGAATTCCGGAGGCGGACAAGAATGCCTACCTTACAAAAATACAGTCCTCCGGGGAGCTGCTTCTGGAGCTTGTGAATGATACCCTGACATTGTCCAAGGCGAATAACGGAAAAATACAGCTGCATCCTGTACCATGCAGCACAGAGGAGCTGGGCCGATCCTTCCTTCCGATGGCGGCGGAACTTGCAGAGCGTAAAGGCGTCCATTTTACGGTGGACAAGACAGGCTATCGCAGCCGGACCATCCTCGTTGACCGTCTGAATGCAGAGAAGATCTTTCTGAACATCCTCACCAATGCAATCAAATATACACCATCCGGCGGTCATGTATCTGCATCTGTAAAGGATGATCCTGCGGATGCCCCGGATCCGGATCTTGTTTTTGTTATAAAGGATGACGGCATCGGTATGTCGGAGGAGTTTCTGACGCACCTCTATGAGCCTTTTGCACAGGAAAACCGGCCGGGCTATGAATCCGGCGGGACAGGGCTGGGCCTTGCCATTGTAAAGCAGCTGGTAAGCCTGATGGGCGGACAGATCCGCATTGAGAGCAGAAAGGATCAGGGTACGACGGTTACGCTGCGGCTGCATTTCCCGGAAACAGATGCGCCGGCTGTGCATTTAAAGGAGACCAGGGAAAGTGTATCTTTGGATGTGCTTGCAGGGAAACGGGTTCTCCTCTGTGAGGACAATGCGCTGAACCGGGAAATCGGAACTGCGCTTTTAAAGAACAGGGGAATGGAAGTAAGCCTCGCGGAAAACGGCCAGGCTGCAGTGCAGATCTTTTCTGACAGTGCGGAAAATACGTTTGATGTGATCCTTATGGATTTAAGAATGCCGGTGATGGATGGGCTGGAGGCGACGCGCAGGATCCGCCAGGCGGAAAGAGCAGACGCCGCCTCGGTGCCGATTATCGCCATCACTGCAGATGCGTTTGAAGAGGATATCCAGCGGTGTCTCAAGGCGGGAATGAACGGACATCTGGCAAAACCGGTCATTCCGGAAAAGCTGTATGAGACACTTACGGTTATGCTGTCAAAGCCACATGTCTGAAACAAAATATAAAAGAGCCATCCATGTGTAAACGGAATAGAAAATGCCGTCTGCGTCTTTTCCGGTGCGGAGCAGTGAAGCAGCTTCTTTTCTGTCAACCGGAATAAAGCCGTCAAAACATTCGGAGCCGACAGCACCTGCCTGTGAAAGGCGGAGGGTATCTGACTGGCGGATGACGGCGCATACCAGAGCATTGCTCTCATCGGTCATACCCGGTGAGCTGAAAACCAGCGGGCTTACCAGTGTGAGGGAATCCTCTCTGCTGATTTCAATGCCGGTTTCCTCATGGATTTCCCTTGCAGCCGCAAAAAGCGCCGGTTCCTTTTCGTTTTTATCCTCCGGGTCGATGAGTCCTGCCGGTACGCTCAGCAGGAACTGACCGGTCGGATAGCGGTATTCTTTTGACAGCAGGAGTTTCGGTTCCTGATCCTGCGCAGCGAGAATAACAAAGCAGCTGACTGCATCCGGAATCATTTTCCTGAATTCTTCCGCGGACTTGACTGCGGCAATTTCCTCCAGAGGACGTCTTGTAGCATCATAATAATGTTTTCCGGGGACATACTGCAGATCAAAAACGCGCAGGAAACGGGACTCAAACAGCGGCTTTACATCTGATTTCATAATCTTTTTTTCTTCCATGGGAAGTTTCCTCCTGCTTCTGTAATCTGATGGACGTGCTGTTTAAAAACTACAGCTGTATTAATTTTAGCCTTTGTTTCCGGGGAAGGCAACAGCATTACAGGTAAAACAGGATGCAGATTGTCTTTTACCGGTGCAGGTGATATTCTGAATACAGTATCGGAAAAGGAGAACGTGATATGCGCCGACAGATTCTGAAAAGATGGATGTCCTGCCTTTTTGCCGTTGTGTTCATGATGATGTTTACCGTACAGCCTGCCGCCGCTGCGCCGACAGGAGTACGTCGTGTGGTCCGTGTCGGCATTCCGGATGCCGGGGTGAGTGATGCCTCCGGCGATGACAGTGCGACGACTGCATTCGAGAAGGAATATCTGCAGGCGCTGGCAGAATATGCCGGCTGGGATTACACCTACGTGGAGGCATCCTGGACGGAGTGCCTTAAGATGGCCGAGAACGGTGCCATCGATGTTCTGATGGAGGTTTCCGAGACAGAAGAACGGAAGCAGTATCTGGATTATTCCAGTGAGCCGATGGGCACAATGATGTGCTGGCTGATCGGACGCAGCGATACAAAATTAAACTATGATGATTTTACGGCTTTTGACGGGATGACGGTAGGCTATGTAAGCGGCAGCACCGTGATTGACTATCTGCGTGAATATGGACAGGAAAAGGGATTTTCCTTCCGGGAGAAGGCCTATGCAGACAGCCGGGAGCTTTTTGCGGCACTGGATGCCGGAGAAATCGATACGCTGACCCAGAGTAATTTCCAGGCCATGCCGGAGGGACATGTGATTCTGACCAAATGCAGGCCCTCACAGATTTATATCGTTACGAGCAAAAAAAATCCGGCTCTGAAAACAGAACTGGATAATGCCATGGCACGCCTGCTCAATTACAACCCAAGCTTTAAAACAGACCTCTACCGGGCAATTATTGGCGGAGATACCATGCAGCGGGAGCTCTTTACGCAGACAGAGCTGGACTATTTAAATACGCAGCCGGAGGTTCTGGTTCTGTATGAAACAGACTGGGCTCCGTTTGAGATGGAAACCGGCGGCAGAGCATCCGGCATCACACCGGAAATTATCCGGGCGATCGGCAGGGATACGGGGATCCGTTTCCGCTTTGTGCTGTCATCCTCCACGCAGGATATCTATAATAATATGCACGGAGGAACCAAGGATACGGTTATGGCTGTGAGCTATGACTATCGCTGGGCAAACCGCCATGATCTGCTTGTAACGCAGCCCTATGTTACAGGCTCCGTCATGCGTGTGACCAGAATGCAGGACACAGAGCCGCGGACAGTCGCAGTGGTGTCAGACGGATTTCTTGCGGATGAAATCCGCAAGGCATATCCGGCGCTTGCGCAGGTTAAATATCTCACCTTTGATGAATGCATGAATGCAGTGCGGCGCGGGGATGCGGACTGCACATATCTGAATTACTACCAGGCAAACTATTACCGCTCCATGAGCACTTACAGCCGGTTTTCCTATCAGCCTGTGGAAACAATCACACAGAGCATTGCACTCGGTGTAACGCGGGAATCCAGTCCGCTGCTTCTGAATATTCTCTCCAAATCGCTTCATCGTATTTCCAAGAATGATCTGCAGAGCATCCTCAGCGAGAATGCCGTGCAGGCAGAGCAGCTTACGCTCAGCAATCTGATCCAGCGTTATCCCGGACCGACGGCAGCCGCAATCGGCTGTTTTACGGTACTGCTTTGCCTGATTGTGGGACTGACGGTCACAGGCAGGATGAGGAAACGCCGCAATCTGATGCTGGCAGAAGCAAAAAGCGAGGCAGAGGCTGCAAACCGCGCAAAATCCGATTTCCTCTCGCGTATGAGTCATGATATCCGTACGCCTCTCAACGGCATCATCGGCATGACGCATATTGCCAGGGAAAAGAAGGATGTGCATGAAATAGCAGAATGCCTGGATAAAATCGATACCTCTTCCCGGTTTCTGCTGGGACTTGTCAATGAAGTTCTGGACATGTCCAAGGCGGAAAGCGGCAAAATGGAGCTGCATCCGGAGCCGTATTATGTGGGGGATTTCCGGAGCTATATAGATGCGGTCATCCGCCCGCTCTGTGATGAGAAAAACCAGAAGTTAATCTTTGAAGCACATATTCCGGAGCACATCGTTCCGCTGATGGATATCCTGCGCACGAACCAGATTTATTTCAACCTCCTCTCGAATGCGGTCAAGTACACGCAGGAGGGCGGAGAAATCCGTGTTGTGGTTAACGGGAGTCTGATGCCGGACCGGAAAGAACGTATTGTAACGTCTGTAAGCGACAATGGCATCGGCATGAGCGAGGAATTCCAGTCTGTTCTGTTTGATCCTTTTACGCAGGAGCATCGCAGTGATAATTCCGAGCTCCGGGGAACCGGTCTGGGACTTGCCATTGTGAAAAAGATCATTGATGCAATGCAGGGTACAATTTCCGTAAAAAGCCAGATCGGAAAGGGCACGGAATTTATTTTCACGCTGGACTGCGATTGCACAGAGGAAAAAAATGAGGATAGCTGCAGGAAAGAAACGGAGCCGTCCGGGGATGCAGCAGATACGCTGAAAGGAAAGCACATCCTGCTCTGCGAGGATCATCCGCTGAATCAGGAGATCGCGAGAGCGCTCCTGGAGGAGAAAGGGGTGCTTCTGGATGTTGCCGAGAACGGTGAGAGCGGTCTCCGGCATTTTTCCGGTTCTGCCCTGTATTATTTTGATGCGGTTCTGATGGATATCCGGATGCCGGTGATGGACGGGTATGATGCGGCAGCCGCTATCCGGGCACTTCCGCGTCCGGATGCGGAGACAGTTCCGATTATTGCCATGACGGCAGATGCCTTTGAGGAGAGCTACCGTAAGGCCAGGGCAGCCGGTATGAACGGATATGTAACAAAGCCGGTTGATCCGCAGAAGCTGTATGAAACGCTGCGGAAATACATTGCAGAGGCAGCCTTTGCCCGGGAGTCAGAGATCAGGTAAATTCTTTTACAATTTTGATATACTCGGATGCATGATAGGGTATATAGCATCCTTTCCGGTAGGCGACGGCAAAGTCAACGGTTGTACGCGGATTTCCGACGGAAAAATACTTAAGTTTTTCTGCGAGATCAATGTGGCGCAGATGTGTTTCTGTAGTAAAGCAGATCCCGCAGTTCCGGGCGGCAAGCTCAACGGCAGCCCGGATGTTGCTGGTTTCCAGGAGAATGTTGTCCGGTTCAAAACGGGAGATCTTAAAAAGGTGATCGACGGTTTC
Organism: uncultured Lachnospiraceae bacterium; assembly: GCA_964585695.1. Classification (GTDB taxonomy): domain Bacteria; phylum Bacillota; class Clostridia; order Lachnospirales; family Lachnospiraceae; genus Oribacterium. Next base: position 2,953 of record CAZPEW010000038.1, on the reverse strand, counting down.
GCGTGTTCTCTGTCCCGGTACCTGCAGAATCAGACCCTGGCGGTGCAGCAGTTTAAGGTCCATCCAGGGATAGCGCAGGCCGTCTTTTACGGTACCGCATTCTGCCAGCGGATTCTGCTTTGACATGACGAGGAGCACCTCCTCGCGGCTTATGATGTCATAATCGATATTCTCATTCCGGACAGGGAGATTGAAAAAGGCAAGGTCGATCTCTCCCCGGAGCAGCATGTCCTCCAGTTCCCAGGAATTGGCTTCCGTAATGGAAAGCTTTACATTGGGATAAAGGCTGTGGAAGATCGGAAGCGTGCAGGGCAGCATATAAGAGCCTCGCATGACAGGAAAGGCAACCTTTAAAATGCCTTCATTGTTTTTAATGATATCGCCCATTTCCTGATCCAGTTCTTTTTTGATATTCAGAATCTGCCGGGCTTTTTCCAGATAGCGTTCTCCGGCATAGGTAGGGATATATTTGTTTCCGATCCGTTTAAAAAGATCCTGACCGAGGTTCTGTTCCAGATTCTGCAGAAACTTGGTCAGCGTAGGCTGCGTAATGTATAAAGCATTCGCAGCTTTTGTTATATTCTGGTATTTTGCAATTGCCAGTGCATAGCTCATTTCCCTGAAATCGGCCATCTTTTTACCTCGGATAATTATTCATAAAATCTATTATTTTAATTCTGACAATGAATTAGATTTATTGTAATCCCCATGCTATTGTTATGTCAACAGTTAAACGAGGTGTTAATGAAAGGGGTTAAAAATGAATCTTGCTGTTATTTCACTGCTTGTACTGGCGGTCGTTGTTGCCATCGGTTTCATCAGAAAGGTAAATCTGGGTTTCCTTGCAATGGGCGCTGCGTTTGTGCTCGGTACTGCCGGCGGGATGTCTGCCGGGGATATATCAAAGGGCTTTGACAGCTCTATGTTTGTTACGCTGGTAGGTGTGACCTATCTTTTCGGGATGGCTTCCAACAACGGAACACTGGATCTTTTCTCCAAAAAAGTTGTGGCACTTGTCGGAAAGAACACTGTACTGATCCCGATTCTGATGTTTCTGCTTTCTGCATTTATTTCTGCAATCGGACCCGGCCACATTGCCGCCGGTATCCTGATGACAACCTTTGCAATGTATCTTGCATTTGCCATGGATATCAATCCGATGTCTACCGCGCTGTATGCAAAGCTGGGTGCGAATGCCGGCTGCGCTTCAGTCCTTTCCATGACGGGTATACTCGCAAAAAATCTGGCAGAGCCTCTCGGCTACAGCGGCTTCGGACTGCATCTTTTCCTTTCCACACTGCTTTCCGGAACGGTCTTTACCATAGTGGTTTATTTCATCTACAAGGGCTATAAGGTAAAGGCGGACAATCCGCTGAAGCTGTCCGAGCTGCCTAAGTTCAACAGAGAGCAGCGCTGGACAATCGCCGCAATTGTGGTGATGGTTGTCTGCTGCATCGGCTTCAAGCTCAATACCGGTCTGTTTGCATTCGCGGCAGCAGCAGTTCTGGTACTGGCAGGCGTAGCGGATGAAAAGGCAGCGATCAAGGGAATTCCATGGGGTACGCTGATCTTTATCTGCGGTGTAGGCTGTCTTATCAATGTTATCAACAAACTCGGCGGCATTACCATGATTTCTGATTTCCTGACATCTTTCATGAATGCACGTACCGCAACGCCGATTCTTGCAGCAGCATCCGGTATTCTTTCCTGGGTAAGCTCCACAACAGGTGTTGTCATGCCGACTATGTTCCCGATCGCAGCAGAGGTATGCAAAAACTTTACAGGCGTTAAATTTGTAGAACTGATTTCTGCCATTACGGCAACTTCCTTTGCTGCAGCTATCAGCCCGCTGTCAACCGGCGGTGCCATCATCATGTCCTCCTATACAGCTGCAAAGCAGACGACAACGGAAGAAATGAACAAGATGTTTATCACGCTGTTCCTGCTTTCTGTCCTGAATGTAGGCATCAATGTTGTTCTGGCGGCACTGGGTGTATTCAACCTGGGCGGTCTGTTCTATTAAGGCATCGGAAAGGCGGAAAATCAGATGAAGCTGAACTGTACGATTATGAGAGGCGGCACCAGTAAGGGTGTCTATATTCTGGAAAAGGATCTGCCGGAAGACCGGAAAGAGTGGGATGCCATTCTCCTGAAACTGATGGGGAGCCCTGACCAGAAACAGATTGACGGGCTGGGCGGAGCTGCTTCCGTGACCAGCAAGGTGGCGATTGTAAAAAAATCGGCACGTCCGGACGCAGATGTTGATTATACTTTTGCGCAGGTTTCTGTGGACAAGCCGATTGTAAGCTATAAGGGAAACTGCGGAAACATTTCCTCCGGGGTCGGTCCTTTTGCGGTAGAAAAGGGACTGGTGGAAGCAAAAGGAGAGCGGACCGCTGTCCGGATTTACAACACCAATACGGGGAAGCTGATTGAAGCGGAGATCTGCACGAGAAACGGCGCAGTTGTTTATGACGGAGACTTCCGGATCGCAGGTGTGCCAGGGACGGCAGCACCGGTAAAGCTTAAATTCCTGCGGCCGGCAGGCACGATTGGTCCAAGACTTCTCCCGACAGGCCATGCGGCAGATATCCTGGAGATCCCGGAATTCGGAGAGGTCAGGGTATCCATCGTGGATGCGGCAAATCCGCTTGTCTTTGTAAAAGCTGCGGCAATCGGCTTAAAAGGTACAGAGCTTTCGGCAGAACTGGATGCGGATCCGGAAAAGCTTGCACTGCTGGAAAAAATCCGCGGTGCTGCAGCAGTCCGGCTGGGATTGATTGCAGATTACAGGAGATCTGCCTGGGATACGCCTGGGATCCCCAAAATGACTTTCGTCGCACCGCCGCAGGATTACACTGCATCGGACGGAACAGAGCTCAGAGAAGCAGAAACGGTTCTCCTCTCACGGATGATGTCCATGCAGAATAAGCACCCGAGCTATGCCATGACA
>CAZPEW010000037.1:10079-14836 GCA_964585695.1 uncultured Lachnospiraceae bacterium | reverse complement strand
ACGGTCGCTCGCGACTGCATTCGAGATGTATCAGGCGGGCTGCACGAGATTCGGAATCGGCGTCGGAACTTTGGATAAACTGCTCAATTCAGACCTTAAAGATATGTGAAAAACGCCAAACATATCTTAAACATACCTTATTCATATTGACAAAACTTTAACATTTTCATACAATGAATATGCATTTATTCCTGTTCCCGGAGACCGGGAAACGTGAAAACTACATTTCAGAGAAAGAAAGTATCAATATGAAGGGTTATGCAATGCTTAAGATCGGCGCAACCGGCTGGATTGAAAAAGAGGTTCCCAAGTGCGGACCAATGGATGCAATCTGCAAGCCGCTCGCTATTTCAATCTGTACTTCAGATGTACATACCGGATGGGAGGGCGCTATCGGAGACCGCCACAACATGATCCTCGGCCATGAGGGCTGCGGAGAGATCGTGGAGGTTGGTTCCGAGGTTAAGGATTTCAAGGTCGGCGACAGAGTGCTGGTTCCGGCAATCACACCGGACTGGAATTCTCTTGAGGCACAGGCGGGCTATTCCATGCATTCCGGCGGCATGCTGGCAGGCTGGAAGTTCTCCAACTTCAAGGATGGTGTCTTCGGCGAATATTTCCATGTTAATGATGCGGACGGAAACCTTGCAATTCTTCCGGATTCCATTAATACGGTAGATGCCTGCATGCTCTCGGATATGGTGCCGACAGGCTTCCATGCAGTAGAGCTTGCGGATGTACAGTTCGGTGATACAGTTCTTGTAATCGGTATCGGCCCTGTAGGGCTTATGTCCGTTGCAGGCGCCGCACTGAGAGGTGCTGCAAGAATTATCTGCGTCGGCACACGTCCTAAGTGCGTTGAGGCGGCAAAGGGATACGGCGCAACCGACTTTGTTTCCTATAAGGAAGGCACCATCGAGGACCAGGTTCTCAAGATGACCGGCGGCAAGGGTGTTGATCGTGTCTGCATCGCAGGCGGTGATGTAAATACCTTTGCATCCGCTGTAAAATGCCTGAAACCGGGCGGAAAGATCGGAAACGTAAACTATCTCGGTTCCGGCGATTACATCAACATTCCGCGTGTAGAGTGGGGCGTAGGCATGGGTCACAAGGATATCCGCGGCGGTCTGATGCCGGGCGGACGTCTCAGAATGGAGAAGCTTGCCGCACTGGTTACTTCCGGCAGACTGAACCTTGCTCCTCTTTCCACACATGTGTTTGAGGGCTGGGATCATGTTGAGGAGGCGCTGTTCCTGATGAAGGCAAAGCCTGCTGATCTGATCAAGCCGGTTGTAAAGATCTCTGACTGATGATCAGAATATCTATTGTCTGCAGTGGCTGTCCGTTTATGGACAGCCATTTTTATAACAGCGGGAGGTGAGCACAGGTGAAAGTACTGGTGGTATCCGGGTTCCTCGGAGCGGGGAAAACAACCTTCATCAAAACGATGTCGGAAAAAACCGGCCGGGATTTCTGTGTTTTTGAGAATGAATATGCGCAGGCAGACATTGATAAAGCGCTGCTTTCCCAGGATGGCACGATGAATATCTGGGAGCTTACGGAAAACTGTATCTGCTGCTCCGGAAAGCAGGATTTTGCCGCTACGGTGCTGACCATCTCCAACACGGTGGATCCGGAATATCTTATAGTAGAGCCGACCGGTGTGGCCATGCTTTCGTCTGTTCTCAGCAATCTGCGGAAGGTGGAATATGAGCGGATTTCCGTTCTGCCGCCGGTTACCATTCTGGACGGAACCACGATACACAAAGATTTCAAAAGCATGGGCGAGATATACCGGGATCAGATTCTCTCCTCACAGGAAATTGTGCTCTCCAAAATGGAAAGCATGGAGGAGACCGAACGGCTGGATGCATGTGAAGTCATTCGCAGGATCAATCCGGCTGCACATGTCCTGACAGAGCATTATTCCAAGATGGAAAAAGACTGGTGGATGGCGCTTCTGAACCGGCAGCCGCTCGCGGAACCGGATCCGGCGGGCAGCGTCGAGACTGATGACTATGAAATCGGTACAGACAGAGACGGCTTACCGGTTCTGAATGCGCTGCCCGGCAGAGGGCCGGAGAACATAGCGCTCAGCGGCGTATCGCTGCCTTCGCCGGTGCATCTCATTTCATTTCTGGAAATGGTGACATTCGGCGTATACGGCGAGATTTTCCGTGCAAAGGGCTTCCTGCCGTGCGGCGGGCAGTGGCTGCGCTTTGACATTGTAGATACCACTTATTCCATCACCGGTGTCGAACTGCAGCCGGAGGCGAGGACTGTATTTATCGGAAACAATCTGAACAGGCAGGGAATCCGGTCAGTGCTTCTGTACAGGAAACCGCGAATGCAGTATAACAGATAAACGAAGTGCCGGAGCTGCGGCTGTATTTCATTGCTGAATGAAATGCAGCCGCTTTTTTGTGAAATATGGCGATCTGGCTATAACCTGCATCTATAGCAGGCGACAGATATTATGTATTACAGAGGGCTTCCGCTGAATGCTATAATAATTGTCATGCTTACGCGCAGGCGTGCCGGATCGGCGTGCTGCCGGCATATTTTATTTTCAGGGGGTTTGTTATGATACTGGATGTACTGACTGCAATATCTGATTTTCTGTGGGGGCCGCCGATGACAGTGGTGCTTGTCGGCACGGGGCTGTATCTCTCGATCCGGTTCCGGTTTTTCTACAATTTCCGCAAGATCGGTTTCAATTTCCGCAATACCTTTGGCAGGATGTTTCAGAAGGGAGAGGGCACGGGCACTGTCTCCGGATTTGCGGCGGCGTGCACGGCGATGGCGAATACCATCGGTGTCGGCAATATCGGCGGTGTGGCAACGGCAGTTGCCTCCGGCGGACCGGGCGCCGTTTTCTGGATGTGGGTTTCCGGGCTGCTCGGGATGTCGACAAAAGCCTGCGAGATTATCCTGGGGCAGCGTTATCGTGTGAAATACAGTGCGTCCATGGATGAGTATCTCTGCGACCGTTCCTTTGTCATGAAAAATGCGCTGGGGTGGAAGAAAGGTGCATTCATTCTGGCAATTGCATGTTTTACGCTGGGACCGTGGACCTGCTGTGTACAGACAGAGGCAGTCACCAGTTCTCTCGCAGAAGGACTCGGCATAGCCCCGGCAGTTTCCGTGGTGCTGCTGGGAATCACCTGCTTTGCTACTATCTGGGGCGGACTGAAGCGGATTTCCTCCGTTATGGAAAAAGTAGTGCCGGTTATGGCCATGGTTTATATCCTGGCGGGAATCGGAATTCTGCTCACACATTTAAGCTATGTACCGACCGCATTTGCGCTGATCTTCAAGAGCGCCTTTACACCGATGGCCGGCGTCGGCGGCTTTGCCGGTGCAACGGTCCGGGATGCGATGCGCTACGGGATTGCCCGGGGCCTTTATTCGAATGATGCAGGCACGGGATACGGAATCGTAGCGCATGCTTCGGCAAAAACAGACCATCCGGTACGGCAGTCCTCCTGGGGCTGGGGAGAGGTTTTCCTGGATACCATAGTGGTCTGCTCCGTGACGGCGCTGTCGCTGATTCTTACCAATGCCTATATTGATCATCCGGAGGTGACGAGCTCCGCGCTTACCACCATTGCCTTCAAAACAGCATACGGACGGGCAGGCGGATTCTTCATTGCACTGGCAATTACTGTCTTTGCATGGACAACCATTATCGGCATGTATTACAGCTGCGCAAAATCCGTAAACTATGCATTCGGCGATACGCCGGCAAACAAGGTGGCAACCAAGCTCTATATGGTTTATTATATGATTCCGTGTGTTGTACTTTACAATATCCAGGCGGATGCGCTCTGGGCGATGACGGATATACTTTCCGCCGTCTATGTTATCATTACAATGATCTTTATCTATTCGAAGCAGAAGGAAATCTTCCGTCTGTTCCGGGATTTCTGGGATCGCTTTGTACCGGCAATCGAGCGGGGCGAGCATCCGGAGCCGGTGAGCTACGGGACGGTGGATGAGAAAGCAAGAGAGGAAATGGACTGATGGAAAACAGAATTAAACCGGGAGGAAAAGCCGGGAGAGATTCCGGCCGCACTGTGCCAGGACATACCGGCGCGGAGCCGGTCCGCATTACGCTTGCGGAAACGCTGGAAAAGACCGGAATCATGGTTATTGACGGCTCCATGGCGACAGCGCTGGAAGCAATGGGGTGCAATCTGCGGGATTCCCTCTGGACCGCAAAGGCACTGATGGAACAGCCGGAGCTTGTGAAAAAGGTGCATACCCATTATTTTGAAGCCGGTGCGGACTGCGGCATCACCTGCAGCTACCAGGCAACCATCCGCGGACTTACGGAGCGCGGCTATACACGTGCACAGGCCGAAACAGCCATTACGGATTCCGTAAAGCTGTTTCAGGAAGCCAGGTCGGAATGGTGGGAGCGCGCGGGCAGAGAGGCAGGACGGGCCTACCCGCTGTGCCTCGCAGGAATCGGCCCGTTCGGTGCGTATCTTGCAGACGGCTCCGAATACCGCGGACTTTATCAGGCATCCGATGCGGAGCTGCTGGAGTTCCATGCGCGGAGAGCGGAGCTTCTGTACCAGGCCGGCGCAGATATTCTGCTGTTTGAAACGCAGCCGTCCCTGAAGGAGGTGCTGCTGGAGGCGGACATCGCAGAAAAGCTCGGTGCAGATTACTGGGTGAGCTTCAGCTGCATGGACGGAAAGCATATTAATGAGGGCGGCAGAATATCCGAATGTGCCCGGATCCTCTCGCAG
>CAZPEW010000037.1:0-10069 GCA_964585695.1 uncultured Lachnospiraceae bacterium | reverse complement strand
TGCACACAGCCGAAATTCATTGCCGGACTGATCCGGGAGCTGAAAAACAGCACTTCACTTCCGATTGCTGTTTATCCAAACAGCGGAGAGGTGTATGATCCGGTCAGCAAAACCTGGAAAGGCGCAGGAGAGAGTAAGTCCTACGGCGAATATGCCTTCAAGTGGATGCAGGCGGGAGCCTCGGCAGTCGGCGGATGCTGCACAACGGTGGAAACGCATGTTTCAGCGGTGAGAGATGCACGGAGCCGTTTTCTGCAGGAGGCTGGAACTGCAGCAGACCCGTCCGGCAGCCTGTGAAGCAATCCACGCCTCGGTCCGTTGAGACCCGTCCGGCAGTCTGTCAGAGGACCCGGGGGAGAGATCTGACGGAAATCACGATGTGAATACTGGAAAAAGCAGCAGAAAAATTCAAATATTTTAATATATTAAAAGACAGATCTGCAGATCTGTCTTTTTCTGTGATATGATATTATAAAGACCAGAAGTGATATCGGAATTAAGACCAGCACAAATAAAGCCGGGGCAGGTCAGGCAGATAAGCCGGGACAGATCCGCGGCCTTGCAGTAAAATATAAACATACAAAACACGGGGAAATGAGGGCAACAGCGTGGACGGTATCAGAGGAGTGAGGAAACATTCGCGGTGGGGAAAAGCAGGGGAAGGGGCAGCGGTTCTGCTTTGCTGTCTTTTCTGCCTGTTCTTTTTTCCGGGGCAGGATACTTATGCGGCGGAAAAAACGGTGCGGGCCGGTTATTTCAACAACGGCGATTTCATGCATAAGGAAGCGGACGGCAGCTATGCCGGTTATGATATAGAGTATTATTACACGCTTGCCGGGTATGCGGACTGGAATCTGCAGTTTGTGGAATACGGAAGTCTGAAGGATGCGCTTGCGGCGCTGCAGCGTGGAGACATAGATGTCCTCAGCGGCCTCTCGGAAACACCGGAACGTACGGCGCAGTTTCTCCGCTCGGATGTCAAAATGTGTACTACAAAAATAGCGGTGCAGACGAGGGCGGAGGATGACCGTTTTGCTGCCGGCAGTCCTGCAACGATGGAAAATATGGTGTGCGGTATTTTAAAGGCCTCCAATGTGGCCGCGCTTTACTCTGCATGGTGCGCCGGGAACGGGCTGACACCGCATGTCATGTATTACAGCAGTCTGGATGAACGGAATGCGGCTTTTGAAAATGGAGAGATAGATGCGGTTGCGGCAGGCTCCACGATTGCGGGCGCACAGAAAATAGCGGAGTTTCCGGGGCTGGATCTTTATTTTATGTTCAACAGGGACAAGATGGAGCAGAAGAAGGACCTGGATCTTGCGATGAGCAGGCTCTCGCTGCAGGATTCTTCTTATGCGCAGCAGCTGTTTGAGAAATACTTCCCGCTTTCAAGAAACGCATCGCCGGCTTTCTCGGCGGCGGAAAAAGCCTATATCCGGGAACACCCCAGGCTGCGGGTTGCCGTACTGCAGAATGATGCGCCGTTCAGCAGCATCGATAAGGAAAATATACATGGGATCATCCCGCAGTATTTTGAGCATCTGTCCGCACGGATCGGTACGGAATTTGTATGTGTGCCGTATCCTACCAGGGAGGATGCCGCCGCAGCACTTGACAGGGGTGAGGTGGATCTGATCGGCAAGACCGAGAACAATATCTTTGGCGCCGAGCGCGCACACCTGCTGCTTACCAATCCGTATTTTGACATGAGTATCGTCCAGATCGTCAAGCCGGGCAGGAACCTGATCCGGACAGCCGCGGTGCCGGTCTGCAACCAGGAGATGGTTGAGGAAATCCTGCAGGGGAGTGACGCTGCAGAGCAGGTTATTGCCTATGAGAATAATAAAGATGCATTCGATGCTCTGCGCAAGGGCAAGGTGGATTCTGTAATCTGTCCGCAGCCGGCGGCAGCATGGATGCTTACAGGGAGCAGAACCTCTGACTACCTGCTTCTTTCCTTTGGACATTCGACGGAAATTTCCTGTGCCCTGCCTTACGGCGACAACGGCAATCTGCTCCGTTCGGTTTTCAATAAAACCATCGCAGCCGATACCGGCTACATGGATCAGCTGGTTACGACCGATACGCTGGAATCCGCGGCGGATGTCAGAAATATCATCTACCGGCTGGATACCTCGGTGATTATCGGCATTGCGGCTGTCTTTGCGGTTCTGCTTGCGCTTGTCACTGCAGCGCTGGTTATCCTGATCCGCCGCAGAAGTATGGAAAAAAAGCTTGCGGTGCAGAAGGCAGAGCTTGCGGCAGAGGGGGAAGCAAACAGGGCAAGGCACGACTTTTTCGGAGCGGTCAGCCATGATATGCGGACACCGCTGAACGGGATTATAGGCTTTACAAATCTTGCACTGGTGAGCAGGGATGAGGGGCAGATCAGAGATTATCTGGATAAAATCCGCAGCTCCGGGACAATCCTGCGGAGTCTTGTGAATGACATGCTGGTTATGTCAAGGGTAGAAGGCGGCAAATATGTTCTTAAGCCTGCGCCGATTGATCTCTGTGATGTGTTCTCTGACATCCTGGAGCCGGTGCGGCAGCTTGCTGCAGACAGGCATCTTAAGTTTGAGGAGGATGCTTCTTCCTTAAAGCATGCAGTTGTGGAGGGAGACAGCCTGAGTCTCCAGAAAATCGTTTTGAATCTACTGACCAATGCGGTGAAATTTACACCGCCGGGCGGCAGGGTCTCTCTGCACTGCGGACTGTCTGCTGCCGGTGAGGGATCCGTAAAGCTTATCATACAGGTGCGGGATACAGGCTGCGGTATTTCCAGAGAATTTCTGCCGCATGTTTTTGAGCCTTATGCGCAGGAAAACGGCAGCAGCATGGATACATCGGGGAGCGGAATGGGACTTTCCATCGTAAAAAGCATCGTGGATGCAATGGGAGGAACCATAAAGGCGGAAAGTGAGGTTGGAAAAGGAAGCTGCTTTACCGCAGAGCTTGTTCTTCCGGAAGCAGGCGCAGTCAGCGCAGCGCTCCCGGCACAGGCAGTCCGCCAGGATGCGGAGGATGCGGGGATACTGCGGAAAAAACGTGCACTGATCTGTGAGGACAATGCACTGAACATGGAGATAGAGAGAACCATCCTGGAACAGCAGGGGATGGAGGTCATCGGCGCGCCGGACGGAAAAACCGGTCTGGGGCTTTTTATGACGAGTCCGGCGGGGTATTATGATGTTGTTCTCCTGGATCTCAGGATGCCGGTTATGGGCGGCAGGGAAGCCGCGCTTGCCATCCGGGCACTGGACCGGAACGATGCCGCCAGTGTTCCGCTTCTTGCTGTTTCTGCCAATGCCTATCCGGAGGATGTCCGGGAATGTCTGGATGCAGGAATGAACGGACATATTGCAAAACCGATTGATGCGGATATACTGGTAAAGACGATTGCACGGGAGATCCGCCGCAGGGCAGAGCGCTCTGCAGCAGTGCAGCATTAAAAAGAGGGGCTTATGATGGGACAGAATGTATATGCAGAACTTTGCGGGCTGACCGCATACCGTTGTATTTTGAGAAGGCAGCCGATGGCTGCTTTAAAGGAATTCCTGCGGCATCTTGCCGGGGGAGATGCCGGGCTTGACCAGTACGCGGAAATTTTTGATGCACTTTACGGAGAGGGATATGAGAGTCTTGCAGCTTATCTCGAGGATCATCTCCGCTATGATGAATCACCTTATGCGGAGGCAGCCGCAAAGGGAAAGGTACCGGAAGCACTTGCCGGGGCAGCGGACAGAGATATCCGTGTGCTGTCGGAAGCGGCAGCGCTTGACTGCGCGGCATTAAAGACAGCGCTTGCGGCACAGCTTCCGGAGGAGTTCCGGGAGAGTGTAAAGACGCTGCCGGAGTGGCAGGGCAGCGCGGCGTTTACATTCGCGTCGCTTACCAGATTCTATCAGATCAACGGCTCCGGAGATTTTGCCCGGTATCAGGCATTTCTGTGGCAGGGCGGTGAAATCCATCCGGTATCCGATCCGGATTATATGCTGCTGGAGGATATGTGGGGATATGAGCGGCAGCGCAGCCAGGTAATTGAAAATACACGTGCACTGATGGCGGGACACGCCGTGAACAATGTGCTTTTATACGGAAACAGCGGTACCGGCAAGAGCGCCACCGTAAAGTCGCTCCTGGGGATGCCGGAATTTGAGGGACTGCGGCTTATCGAGGTTAAAAAGGATGAACTGACGGAGATGTCCAGGCTGGTGCGCATGCTGGGACACCGCCCGCAGAAGTTCATCATCTTTATTGATGATCTGTCTTTTGACAAGGAGGATACGACCTTTTCCTGCATCAAGTCAATCCTGGAGGGCGGTGTCGAGCCGCGGCCGGTCAACGTTGCCATTTACTGCACTTCCAACCGCCGGCAGCTGATCCGCCAGAATTTCTCAGACCGGATGGGAGATGATATGAATGTGAATGAGACCGTCCAGGACAAAACATCGCTTGCGGACCGCTTCGGGCTGCGGATTCTTTTTGATGAGCTGTCCCGTCCGGAATATTTCCGCATGATCATGGATATTGCGCGGTCCAAAGGTATCAAGGCAGAGGAATCGCTGATTCTCCAGGAAGCCAATAAATGGGAGATCCGGAATCCGGGCCGCTGTCCGCGCTCTGCGAATCAGTTTGTCACGAGTCTTTTAACAAAGGGCGTACAGTAAGCATCTGTATGTGCAGCAGCTGAAATACCGCTTTAAACGAAAGTCAAAAAATTAACCCTTATCGTCAAAATATTAAATTTTGCGGTAAGGGTTAATTTATTATACTGACAGTTAACCAAAGGGCTGAATATCGGAATAAGGAGAACAGGGATTATGAAGGAATGCAGGTTTATCAGCGATCAGGGCAATTTTATACTGGAAGATCCGGAAATGAGCAGCTATCTTTATTTCCCGATCGCAAATGAAGCGGGAACCATGAGCAGCATCACACCGGATCTCGGCGGTGATATGAAGATCAGTCAGAATGCTTTCCTGCTGCCGCCGGTGAGCAGTGAGAATCTGCACAATGACAAGGCGGCGCGGAACGTCTGGCTTAAAATCAACGGAAAGAAGCTCTGGTCTGCTGTCGGCAGGTCTGCGGCACAGCAGGCTGCACTTTTTACGGAGGATAAGGAAAAAACGCTGCTGGAGGCAGGCTTCATGCAGCAGAAGCTTACCAGAGTCAATGCGGCGGACGGCATCCGCGCAGAGATCACTTCCTTTGTGCCGGACGGGCAGGGCTGGATGGAATACCATCGTGTCAGTTTTGAAAACACCGGTGACAGCGACCTCCGCATACAGCCGGTCATCGCGGTTCCGGTTTACGGGAGGTCTGCGGACAATATCCGGGATCACCGGCATGTAACTTCTCTCCTGCACAGAATCCGGGTAACAGAAAACGGTGCTGTGGTGACGCCGACCATGACCTTTGACGAGAGAGGGCACCATGAGAACCAGCTGAGCTACGGTGTATTCGCCGGAAACAAGGGGGATGCGCCTGTGGGCGTATATCCGGACACGGAGGATTTCATTGGTGAGGGCGGAAGTTATGAGAATCCGGGTGCGCTGAGGACGATGGAGAAGCTTTTCCATGCAGGTGATACGCTGGACGGGTATGAGGCCTGCGGGACGATGGTATTCGGAGAGCGCATTCTGAAGCCGGGCGAGAAGCGGACGCTTCTGTTTGTACTGATAATCGGTGCGCGGACAGAGGATCTGCAGAGGAGAGCAGAAGCATATCTCTCGGAGGAGGTCTTTGAGAAGCACCGCAGGGAGACAGAGCACAGCTGGCAGGAGCGGACCAATGTCCGCTGTTTTTCCGGCGAGGAGGCTTTTGACCGCTGGATGCGCTGGGTCAGCTTCCAGCCGATGCTGCGGCGTATTTACGGCTGTTCCTTCCTTCCGCACCATGATTACGGAAAGGGCGGGAGAGGCTGGAGAGATCTCTGGCAGGACTGTCTTGCACTGCTTGTCATGAATCCTTCCGGGGTCCGGCAGATGATGACGGATAATTTTGGCGGGGTCCGGCTGGACGGCACCAATGCGACGATTATCGGCGACGGACAGGGAAACTTTCTTGCAGACCGGAACGGTATAGCACGTGTCTGGATGGATCACGGCATGTGGCCGTTCCTTACACTGCAGTACTATCTGGATTTTACCGGGGATGACAGCATCCTTACGGAGCGGGCGCGGTATTTCAAAGACCGTCAGGCTGTCCGCGGGGACGAGACAGATGAGGCATACTGCTTTACGGATGCGCCGGTGCAGTGTACAGAGCAGGGTACGGTCTACATGGGAACGCTGCTGGAGCATCTCCTGCTTGAGAATCTGACGGCAGTATATGATGTCGGCGGACACAACGAGATCCGTCTGCGCGGTGCAGACTGGAATGATGCGCTGGATATGGCAAAGGAGCGCGGAGAGAGCGTGGCTTTTACCGGCATGTATGCCGACAACCTGGAGAAGCTGGCAGTGCTTCTTGACAGACAGAGAGCGCATGGGCAGGAAAATCTGGAGATCCTGGAGGAGGCGGTTCCGCTGCTCTTTACGGATGCGGCAGCATTCGCGGATCCGGCTGAAAAAAGGGCACGGCTGTATTCCTACTGCAGGAAGGTATCCCACAGCTGCAGCGGCAGGACGGCATGTGTGTCCTTAAAGGAAGCTGCGGAAGCGCTCCGCTCAAAAAGCAGCTGGATCCGCAGCAATATCCGCGCAAACGAATGGCTCCTGTCGACGAATTCAGTGAATGGCTGGAGGGCAGCGATCCGGAGGAGGGATGTTTCAACGGCTACTATGACAACAGCGGGCGGCAGCTGGAGAGCCTTCAGGGAGATACTGTCCGTATGATGCTGACAAGCCAGGTATTTGCGATCATGTCGGGGACCGCTGAGGATGCGCAGATCCGGCGGATCATCCGTACCGCCGACCGCTGGCTGTACCGGGAGGATGTCGGCGGGTACCGTCTGAATACAGACTTCCGTGAAGTGAAATACGACATGGGCCGGATGTTCGGCTTTGCCTACGGACAGAAGGAAAACGGCGCAGTATTCAGCCATATGGCCGTCATGTATGCGAATGCACTTTACCGCCGGGGATATGCAGCGGAGGGCTTCCGCGCAATCCATACGCTGTACCGTCACTGCATGAATTTTGAGAAGAGCAGGATCTATCCGGGCGTCCCGGAGTACATAGATGTGCGCGGCAGAGGCATGTACCACTATCTGACAGGCGCTGCGAGCTGGCTTCTGCTTACGGTGATTACGGAGATGTATGGTGTGCACGGCAAAAACGGCAGTCTCTGTCTGAAACCGGCGCTTTTGAAGGAACAGTTCGACAGTACGGGGCAGGCCTCTCTGGAGCTTGTTTTCCAGGGGAAAAAGCTCCGGATCGAATACCGGAATCCGCAGGGACGGACGGCAGGCAGCTACCGGATCGTAAAGCTGACACTGGACGGCAGAGGGTACTCTGCAGAGCAGCAGCGGCAGACTGCCGCGGATCGAGGTTACGTTTGCGGGTGATGAAAAGCCGCAGTGCTTTACGGGGGAGGCAGCAGGAGAGGCCGCCATCCGGATCCGCCGCGGAGAAGCCGGAAAAATTGAGGTATTTCCCGCGGGGAGACCATAAGGCCCGGTCATACGTGCTTTTACACAGGTTTCTCAGCGCGGGCTTTGCCCGGTATGTTTTATAATGGAAATCCTCCGCTGCTGCGGGCAGTACCGCGCGGGGAGGATTTTTAATGTCTGAAAACCCCTGCAGATTGCGGCCGGACCGGACAGGAGGGCTGTGTTTATCGCAGAAAATATGTTAAGATAAATAAAAACTTTAATGCAATCTGCATGGGGGATAAAATAAAATGTCTTGTACAACAATTTTAGCTGGAAAAAATGCAAGCTATGACGGTTCAACGATCATAGCAAGAAATGATGATGCCGGAGGCATCCGTTTTACACCGAAGCGCTTCACGGTATTTCAGCCGGAGGAGCAGCCGGAAATTTACAGATCCGTGCTCTCGCATGCCGAGATCCGGCTGCCGGGGAATCCGATGCGGATTACGGCTGTGCCGGATGCGCTGCTGCAGAAAGGAATCTGGGCTGCCTGCGGTGTAAATGAGGCGAATGTTGCCATGACGGCAACGGAAACGATCACTTCCAACGAGCGTGTGCTCGGTGCGGATCCGATGGTGGTTTACCAGCCGGCAGCATTATCCCGGCCGGAAAAGGCCGGCGGCATCGGAGAGGAAGATCTTGTGATGCTTGTGCTGCCGTATATCCGCAGTGCACGGGAGGGTGTTGTCCGTCTCGGCGGGCTCCTTGCAGAGTACGGCACCTACGAGTCCAACGGCATTGCATTCCAGGATGTGAATGAAATCTGGTGGCTGGAGTCTGTAGGCGGACATCACTGGATTGCCCGGAGAGTTCCGGACGATGCCTACGTGGTTATGCCGAACCAGCTTGGCATAGACAGCTTTGACCTTGCGGATGCCTATGGCGCAAAGAAGGAATATATGTGTTCTCCGGATCTTCAGGAGTTTATCCGGGAGAACCATCTGGCGGTTATCGAGGATCAGTTCAATCCGCGGGATGTTTTCGGAAGCCATACAGACGCAGACCATGTCTACAACACGCCGCGTGCCTGGTTTATCGAGCGTTTCCTGAATCCGCATACCTACAGCTGGGACGGCCCGGATGCCGATTTTACGCCGGAATCCGATGATATCCCGTGGTGCGCGGTTCCGGAAAAGCGGATTACGATCGAGGATATCAAGTATCTCCTCTCCTCCCATTACCAGGGGACGCCGTTTGACCCGTACGGCAGCTATGGAGATCCGTCCGAACGCGGGATCTACCGTCCGATCGGCATCAACCGGAATGATTTCCTGGGCCTGATCCAGATCCGTCCGTATATGCCGGAAGCCTTCCGTACAATCGAGTGGCTGACATTCGCGTCGAATGCCTTTAATGCGCTGGTTCCGTTTTATGCCAATATCAACCGTGTACCGGAGTATCTCAGCAATACCGGCGAGGATGTTTCCACAGACAGCTTCTACTGGATGAACCGCTGCATCAGTGTGCTTGCGGATGCGCATTATGCGCAGTGTCTCCCGCACATTGAGCGCTACCAGATGGCGGTCCAGTCCGGCGGGCGTGCATCCGTCATAAAATATGACCGGCTTTTAAAGGATGCACTGCACGGAGAGAATCCGGATATCAAGGCAGCACCGGCTTCTGCAGCAGCGCTCTGTGAGGAAGCCAACCAGGAGATTGCGGATATGCTGCAAAAAGAGACGCAGAGTGTTCTCAACAAGCTTGTTTTTGAGGGCAGCTGCAAGATGAAAAATGCCTATTCCAGATCAGATAACTGACGGAAACTGATCCGGCAGCCGGAAGGATCAGGAACAGGAACGGCAGTCAGAAATGTATTGCGGAGGCAGGCGGATGTGGCATACTGAAACGGATATATTCGCACTGATACTTTTTGTCATCATGCTGGTGAAACAGCTGCGGAAAGAGACGCAGGACCGGCAGGATAAGGTACTGATCGGGGTGCTGGCAGTCTGCATTCTGAACACGGTTGTGGATTATGTTTCATCAGAGGAAATGAACCGGCAGGACAGCTGGATGCTTTACCAGCTGTCCCTGACCGCATATTATACACTGATGCCATCCGTTACGGCTGCATGGATGTTTTATCTTATTGTCCTGATCACCCCGGAAAATACGCGGCAGTTTTATGTCCGGACCGCTGCGGCAATGCTTCCGGTTGCGCTCTATATGATTGCTGCCGCATCAAACCCGATGAACGGCGGCTTTTTTACATTGTCCCGGGATATGGTATACGCCCGCGGCCCTCTTTTCTGGCCGCTCGGAATCGGATTTTACACAGCATATTCGCTCTCAGGGCTTGCTGCGCTTCTCATCAATTACAGGAAGGTGACACCGCAGTCCAACAAGCTTTTCTTATTCACGTATTTCTTTTTTTCCATTGTATTCATCTTTGTCCAGATTTTCCATCCCGGCTGGCTTGTCGAGAAGCTCACCTATGCCGTTCTTTACATTTTCTGCGATGCAACGGTA
>CAZPEW010000036.1:0-14948 GCA_964585695.1 uncultured Lachnospiraceae bacterium | reverse complement strand
CCGTATCCGTGAGAATCTTGCAATGCCGGAAGGCAGAAAGGATATCCGTTATTCGGTAAATGAAGCACTATCCCAGACGCTGACACGTTCCATCAATACATCACTGACGACCTTCATCACTGTATTCATGCTTTATATCTTTGGTGTAAGTTCCATCCGTGATTTCACGATGCCGCTGATGGTCGGCATTTTAGCCGGTGCATGGTCTTCTGTTACCATTGCCGGACCGCTCTGGTTTGATTTCCAGAACATGTCCAGGAAGCGCAGGGAAAAGAAGGCAGCAGAAAAGAGAGCTGCTTCCAGACCGGCCAAGGCTGCCAAGGCTGCAAAAGCCGACAAGGCAGTAAAGACAGATAAAGCAGTAAAGGCAGAGAAGGCTGTAAAGTAATCTGTTAAGAGTGCATAGTATTTATTGGGTCCCGGTCGCATTGCAGCCGGGACCTTTGTAGTAGAAACGCTGACCTGCAGAGGCATGGTCCGCTGCGGGCATGCGCAGGAGAACTGCAGGTGCGCGCCGAGAAGTGTACGCAAGGCCTGCAGCTGCAGTGCTACACCGTTACGAGAAAGAGGAATCGCATGAAATACGAAATCGTCGCCGAGAGCGGCAGAGCAAAATCCGCACACATGGAAACCGTTCACGGTACCATTGAAACACCGGTCTTTATGAACGTAGGGACCGTCGGTGCCATAAAGGGAGCTGTTTCCACTGATGATCTGCATATCATCGGTACACAGGTAGAGCTTTCCAATACCTACCATCTGCATGTGCGGACAGGAGACGATCTGATCCGGCAGTTCGGGGGACTGCACAGGTTCATGAACTGGGACAGACCGATTCTCACAGATTCCGGCGGATTCCAGGTATTCAGCCTGGCAGGTACGGGCAGAAAGATAAAGGAAGAGGGCGTCTATTTCCAGTCTCATATTGACGGGAGAAAGATTTTCATGGGCCCGGAAGAGTCTATGCAGATTCAGTCCAATCTGGGTTCCACAATTGCGATGGCATTCGACGAATGTCCGCCGGCGCTTGCGGAGCGGCAGTACATTGAGCCGTCTGTTGAGAGGACAACACGCTGGCTGGAGAGGTGCCGTACGGAAATGGCCCGGCTGAATTCCCTGCCGGACACCATTAACCGTCAGCAGCTGCTGTTTGGAATAAACCAGGGCGGCATTATTGATGATATCCGGATCCGGCATGCAGACACGATCAGCGGGATGGATCTGGATGGCTATGCTGTCGGCGGTCTTGCCGTAGGTGAGAGCCACGAGGAAATGTATCACATCCTGGACGTCGTGGTTCCGCATCTTCCGAGGCAGAAGCCGACCTACCTGATGGGCGTCGGTACACCTGCGAATATCATAGAGGGCGTAGACCGCGGCATTGATTTCTTTGACTGTGTATATCCGTCAAGGAACGGCCGCCATGGGCATGTGTATACCCATAAGGGCAAGATCAATCTGTTCAATCAGAAATTTGAGCTGGACAGCCGTCCGATTGAGGAGGGCTGCCAGTGTCCGGTATGCGCAGGACGCAAGCGCGAAGACGGGCAGCGCAGCGGCGGATATTCGAGAGCCTACATCCGCCATCTCCTCAAGGCAAAGGAGATGCTTGGCATGCGGCTTTGCGTGCTCCATAATCTGTATTTCTACAATCATCTGACAGAGGAAATCCGGACGGCAATCCGCGGCGGGAGCTGGGAGAGCTGGAAGTCGGAGGCTCTTGACCGGCTTCTGACCTATGACAGGGGAGAGGAATAACCGCTTCCGCAGAAATTGACAGGGGGGAAATCATGCAGCAGATGCATCAGCAGAAAAAACATAAAGAGGACATCAAAAACAGTGTCGGCAGACTTTTGTTTGTAGGAATTGCCATTATCCTGCAGCTTTTATGGTTTGCACTTGTTGTTCTGCGGATCAACCAGCATTATCTGATTGTTTCAATACTCACACGGATTGTTACGGTCGGTGCCGTTCTCGGTATTTTCGGCCGGCACACCAATGCTACCGTAAAGCTTTCCTGGATTTTCCTGATCCTTGCGGTGCCGATTCTGGGTCTGCTTTTATATCTTCTGAGTACAAGATCCAATTTCGTAAAGACCATGCAGAAGCGTTTTGCCGCTATTGATGATACGCTTTTCAGGGAACTGCCCGCGAATGACGCTGTTCTAAGCCGTCTCCGGGAGCTGGATCCCGGTATCGCGAACCAGGCGTATTTCCTGAAACATTCGGCAGGTTTTCCGACCTATCAGAATACCGATGTGACCTTCTACGGGGATGCCTGGGAGGGCCTGGAGGCGCAGAAGGAAGAACTCCGCAGGGCGAAGAAGTTTATTTTCATGGAGTATCATGCCATTGAGGATGCGGAGGCATTCGGCGGTATCAAGGAAATTCTGGCAGGCAAGGCCAGAGAGGGCGTCGAGGTCCGCGTATTTTATGACGATATCGGTTCGGTCGGCTTCCTGAATGCAAGCTTCATCCGCGAAATGGAGGAGCTGGGGATAGCCTGCCGTGTGGTTAACCCGATTGTGCCGATTGTCAATCTTTTCATGAACAACCGGGACCATCGCAAGATCACGGTGATAGACGGAAGGGTCGGCTTCACCGGCGGCTATAATCTTGCCAATGAATATTTCAACCTCTGCCACCCCTACGGACACTGGAAGGACAGCGGCATTCGCCTCGAGGGCGAGGCAGTGCAGACCCTGACCGTTCTGTTTCTCGAGATGTGGAATGCAATGGAACGTGCAAATGCAGAGTCAGCTGCGGACATGAATATCCGGAAATATCTGCCGGATATTCACTACCAGGCGCATGAGGACGGCTTTGTGATACCTTTCGGGGACAGTCCGATGGATGAAACGCATACGGGCGAGGATGTCTATCTTAACCTGATCCAGAATGCCAAACGCTATGTCTATATTATGACGCCGTATCTGATTATTACGGATGATATGATCCGCGAGCTTACGCTTGCAGCCCGGAGGGGTGTGGATGTCCGCATCATTACGCCGGGTATTCCGGACAAAAAGATGATCTATCATACAACCCGTTCTTACTATAATGCACTTGTGCGGCATGGCGTGCGGATTTATGAATATACGCCGGGTTTCTGTCATGCAAAGCAGGTTGCGGCAGATGATGAGCTGGCAGTCATCGGGACCATTAATTTTGATTACCGGTCTCTCTATCATCATTTTGAGGATGCTGTGGTCCTGTATAAATATGACTGCATAAAGGCAATCCGCGCTGACTTTGAGGAATCCTTCCGTGTTTCGGAGGAGGTAACGGAGAAGTATAACACCGGCAGATCAACAGCACTCCGGATCGGGCACTGTATCCTCAGACTGTGCGCACCGATGCTGTAAGACTGCTGCAGAAACGAGCGGCAGAGGGATGATCGCATCAGGGATATCGTCACCGCCAGAATCATGGCATGGATGCAGAAACGCGCGGCGGAGGGGCATTCCTTCAGGGTTCGCTCGCTGCTTCTGCGTAACACGCAAACTTTTTATTAAGAACGGAACGGCGGGCTGCAAAGCTGCCGCCGTTCAGCATAAAAAGTTATTGTTAACGCAGAAGGCGCTCACTCAATTCGGAATGCCCCATCTGCCGCAGCGTTTCTGCGGCATCCTAGGCCTGCGTTTTGGAGGCTGTGGACATCTGCCGGTGAAGTTATATCCGCCGGATGGATTTCAGGGTGGTGGCCTGAAATAAACAGAGAAAGCATATATTTTCTGAGAAAGTCAGAAGATGTATGCTTTTTATTGTGCTCAAAATGGAAAAGACCGCTGTTTTGCATCCTGATTTCTGAAAGCAGAAATAAGCTGCCAAGGGATGATCGTATCAGGGATATCGGGATATCGTCACCGCCAGAATCATGGCATGGATGCAGAAACGCGCGGCGGAGGGGCATTCCTTCAGGGTTCGCTCGCTGCTTCTGCGTAACACGCAAACTTTTTATTAAGAACGGAACGGCGGGCTGCAAAGCTGCCGCCGTTCAGCATAAAAAGTTATTGTTAACGCAGAAGGCGCTCACTCAATTCGGAATGCCCCATCTGCCGCAGCGTTTCTGCGGCATCCTAGGCCTGCGTTTTGGAGGCTGTGGACATCTGCCGGTGAAGTTATATCCGCCGGATGGATTTCAGGGTGGTGGCCTGAAATAAACAGAGAAAGCATATATTTTCTGAGAAAGTCAGAAGATGTATGCTTTTTATTGTGCTCAAAATGGAAAAGACCGCTGTTTTGCATACTGATTTCTGAAAATGATAATTATATATGCTTTTTCTATGAGAAGGCGTTGATATGGAACGATGGGATAATGAAATAAGCATACATAAATGAAAATTTCTGGAATATGTATGTCCGGAATGTGGATATGCTTTTGTCCGGGTTAAATACAGCATACACATTGATGGAAAATTAAAATATGTATGCTGGACAGGTAAAACTTGCTCTGGTACGGCGGCAGAAATCTAAACTGACATCTTGCGGACAAAGAGCAGAATTTAGTCTGGGCGGGTAAAAGATTTAACTTGATGATGCAGCCGCTGGTTTTTTATGCTGCTTTTTTTGCGGATAGCCGGGAAGGACCCCGCAGCAAAGATGTCGGGATTGCCGCAGGTTTTGCTGCGGGACGGAAGTATTGTTTTGCAGTTCGCGCGGAGATATGATTTCGGCAGGAATCATATATATTTGGGATTTATCCTCAATTTGTATGCTTTTTGCGGTGGAATGGGTTGATTATTCCAGGAAAAAGCATATAGATATGGGATCAAACCTGTATATTGGATGATTTACAGGTACTTATACAGAGGATACAGGGAGATTTTACCAGGAAAATCATATAGATTTCTCTGCTTTCTGCAGATTTATAGGAAGGGAGACATGGAACATGTGCGTTTTGCAGAAAAAAAGCATATATATCAGCTGAAAAAGCCATATATATATGCTTTGCCTGTTTTTACCATGAGACATAGTACATAGTATATAACGGAAGCATTTGACGGACTATAAGGATTGTGTGAGCCGGGATGCTGCAGCGCAAGCCCCAAAAGAATATACTTCCGTCCCGCAGCCGGGTTTACGGATTATCCAGGACTGTGCTGCGGGGCCCTGGCTATTTTGTGTTGTTTTTCCAGATATAATACAGTCCTCTGAGCAGCATGTATTCGTCTACTTTGATTTTGTGGCGTGCGTACGGGCAGATAAGATGGGCGAGGCCGCCGGTAGCGATGATGCTGCGGAATTCGCCGATTTCATTCTCAAAATGATCGAGGATTCCGTCGAGGGAGCCGGCTGTACCGTAAATGATGCCGGCTTTCATACTGTCAATGGTAGCAGTGGCAATTACTTTTTTGGGCGGTGCGACATCAATAGATGGCAGCAGAGAGGTGCCGCTTGTCAGGGCATCCATGGAGATGCCGACGCCGGGCATGATTACGCCGCCGATGTAGTCGCCTTTTCCGCTGACGACAGTGATGGTTGTTGCGGTGCCCATGTCAATGATGGCACAGGGCAGCGGATAGTCACGTTTTGCGGCTACTGCTGTTGCAACGAGGTCAGCAGCGATCGTTCCGGGATCATCAATACAGATCCGGATTCCGCTTTTGATACCGGCGCCGACAATCAGCGCGTCCTGTCCTGTGATCAGCTTTACGGCATCGCGGAGCGCATCAGTCACAGTCGGGACAACGGATGAGATAATCACGCCGCTGAAGCTCTGCGGCTCTACCTTGCAGAGCAAAAGCACTCTGTCGATATCGATTGCATATTCATACATGGTTTTTTTGCGGTTGGTTTCAATCCGCATGACAGGTTCTTTTACACCATCCTCATCCACACAGCCAAGGACGGTATGGGTATTTCCGCAATCTATTGTCAGTATCATAAAAACTCCTTTATTCTGCAGCGCCGAAGCCTTTGCAATTCAGTTGTCTGCACCGCGCGGGTGCTTATGCAATGTCAATATTTCTGCTCTGGCGGGCGGCGTGGATGATCCGGACGATTACCGGAACGAGGACAACGTCAATAATGAGTTCCAGCAAAAAGTTGATGCCGACCAGGCCGACGATGACAAAAAGAAAGAGATTTGTCTGCCCGGCGCCGGCTGCCCAGCTTTTGAGGATGTCATAAAAGAAAAGATAGAGGCCGAGCACAAAAAGGCCGGTATTGACGATCGGCGCGGTAATGGCGGCCAGGATGACGCCTCGGTAAAGATTGTTGCCGGAGAATTTGCCGGCGGCAATGCCGGCGAGATACCCGGCTGCGGTACTTTTGATGAGACAGATCAGGATGGTGATGACCGGATGCACGGCAAAAAGCATTCCGCCGCCCACATCGGCACCGGATATTACGGCGGCGCTTACTATGACGCCGAAGAGAAAGCCAAGCACTGCGCCGGAAAGCGGCCCGTAAAGGATGCTGCCGATGATAATCGGCACAAGCACAAGTGTAATTGTAAACGGACCGACATGGATACTGCTGGAAATCGCCTGGAGAATGATTACCAGGGCTGCGAGAATTGCAGTTCCGACGAGCTGCTGAACTGAGATACCTTTTTTAGACATATTATTTTCCTCCTGCTGCTGTTCTGACGGCTCCGCCAGTCGGAGACCGTTTGCAGATATAGCGCTTCACTTATTATTATGCACCGAATTCCGGCTTTTGCCAGCATTTTTGGAAATACAAAAGACATTCGCGGCAAAAAAATCGGTTTCATGCGATTTATATTCTTCCATATGCTTGATATCCGCATAAAAATTATGTTATATTGACATTGCTTCTGTGAAAATAATGGAGAACTGCAAAGATGGACAATACAATTGACGCGAATGCTGAGGATCCTTGCCTTTATGAATCGGTTAACAATGCTGACAGCCACCTGGATGTAGAACTGGACTGGCACAGCGAACCGGAGATTCTTTATTTTAAAAGCGGTCATTACAGGATTTATCTTGATATGGAAGAGATAGAAATAAATGACGAATGTTTCTGCATCGTAAATGCAGGCGTACTTCACAAAATAGAATCACTTGACGGAAAGGGTATCGAATATTCGCTGCCTTTCCGTTTGTCTGCGCTCCGTTTCAGCGAGGAGGATACCGTGCAGCAGAAGCTGATAGGTCCGCTGATAAGCGGAGAACTCTGCTTCCCGCCTTTTATCAATGTATCGGATATCGGCTTCCTGAGTCTGCTGCGGCCGTTAAACGACTGCATTCGCCGCTTCAGGGATTTCGGACAGAAATCCGGTTCCATTGCAGCCAGCGTGCGGTATACGCTGACAGATGCGGCAGACCAGCTGCTGTTCAAGGCGGATCTCCTGCATGTGATCGGACTTCTGGAATCCTACGGTATGATTAGGGAACCGGCGGATGCCGAGGAGGACCGGCAGGTTAAGGTAATCAAGGATTCCATTATGTATATCCGGGAGCACTACAGCGAGAAGCTTTATATCCACGACCTCTCAGACCTCACCGGTCTCAATGAACAGTATTTCATCCGCTTTTTCGGAAGTGCGGTCGGGGCATCCCCGCTCGAATACATCAACCGCTACCGTGTCGGCAAGGCGCAGGAGATGCTTCATGAGTCGGACCTCCATGTTTATGAGATTGCCGAGAGCTGCGGATTCCATAACATCGGGAATTTCATCAAGATATTCCATTCAATCACAGGTGTGACCCCGCATAAATTCCGGAAACAGCTTGGACTGAAGGACTGAATTGTGCTCCCCCGGAGCTGTGCAGGCTGCCGGCAGAACAGCCGGATTGTAAAGGCCGGTAGCAGGAAAGCCGGATTGTAAAGGCCGGCGGCGCAGCGGGTATTTCTGCGGAAGGAAACGGATTCGGGCGTCAGATTGCTGAACGGATTAAAAAGAATACGGCCGGCACAAGAAGCGACGGCAGCATATTCATGGTTTTTAAATCCTTGATTTTCAAGATAGAGAGGCCGGAGGCAAAGATCAGGAAGCCGCCGACGAGAGAGAGCTCATTCATGAAATCCGGTGTGAGGAAGCCTGACAGGAGGCTTGCGCAGAGGTAGATGCTTCCCTGCCACAGAAAAAGGACAATTGCGGCAAAGGCAATCCCGATCCCATAGGTGGATGCGAGCACAGTGGAAGTGACTAGATCGAGCGTCGCATTGGTAAAAAGATAGGTATTGTCATGATATAAGGCACTCTGAATCGGACCGAGGATGGAAAGTGTGCCGATGCAGAAGAGAAGGACAGCGGTTGAGAGACCCTGCCCAAGCGCCTTCTGGGGAGCATCTGCCCCGCCGGATGCATTCTTTTTTTCGCTGCGGTTTACAAGACGCTGGAAACGGCCGTCCAGATCCAGGCTTGTGCCGATGAGACTTCCGATTGCGAGACTGACAATAAACAGAACCGGATATTTGCTTTGCGGCATTTTGGCAGCGATGTTGCTGATGCCGAGACCGGTTGCGGAAAGACCCATGGCGGAAAACAAAGCATCGTGCTGTTTCCCGGGTATTGCCTTGCCGGCGAGGCTTCCGACCACGCTTCCGGTCAGAATTGCGGATGCATTTACGATTGTTCCAAGCATTTGAAACCTCCGAATGAAAGGCAGGATTGTGGGAGTGCGCAGCGCTCTCATGCAGTGTCAGAAAACATATTATTACATCATAGCTGTACCGGGGAAAAAAAGTCAAGTTCTGCATGCGGAGGATTCCGGCAGGATCCGGTAAATGCACGGAAACGTACAGAATCAGAAACATGATAGACATTCGCGGGGCTTTCCTTTATACTAGCTTAAAAATGAGCTTCCGGGATCGCGCAGGATGGTGCTGCGGCGGATGCAGGGAAGCGGATGGTGATCATTATTTACAGGAGGCAGAGCTTTGACATTATATTATCCGGCAGTGATTAAAAAGACAGAGACAGGGTATAAGGTAAGGTTTGTGGATCTCGCCATGTGCGAGGCTGAGGGCAGAGATCTGGAGGATGCTCTGGAGAATGCCCGCTATGAGGGTGTGAACTGGGTGCTTTCGGAGCAGGAGGAGACGATGGACCTGCCGATGCAGACGCATCTTGAGGATATTAAGCTTGGAGAGGGTGAGACAGCGCGGATGATTGCACTGATCATGCCGCGGGAAGGCTGGGACGAGTAAGGCTGCAGTATATTTTTCTGCCGGTGTGCGGCGGATAAGGATATGTATTTTAAATATACAGGACTCGCATCACTTCCTGCTTGATTTCGCAAATGCACTATGATAATATATTTCGGAACTTGAGGACAGAAGCACTTTTTGGAGGAGGGCAGCATTGAGAACACTTCTTAAGAATGCGGAAATCTATACGCAGCAGGGGTTTCAAAGGCGGGATATTCTCATAGACGGACAAAAGGTTCTGTTAAATTTTTCAAAATTTGATAGCGGATTTGATACGGCTGTTGATTTAAATGATTTATATATAGTACCGGGCTTCGCAGATGTACATGTGCATCTGCGTGAGCCCGGTTTTTCTTATAAGGAGACAATACGGAGCGGTACGGAAGCGGCTGCGCACGGCGGATATACAGCTGTCTGCGCCATGCCGAATCTCAGGCCGGTGCCGTCTTCACCGGAGGCACTGGAGGCAGAGCTTGCGGCGATCCGCCGGGATGCGCTGATCCATGTCTATCCTTACGGTGCGATCACCCGGGAGCAGAAGGGGAGAGGGGAGCTTGCAGAGCTTGCTGCGATGGCCCCGCTTGTCTGTGCCTTTTCGGATGACGGAAAGGGCATACAGGAGGCTTCTCTTATGCGGGAGGCCATGCTGGAAGCAGCAAGGCTTCATAAGATGATTGTCGCACATTGCGAGGATGAGGCGGAGCTTAAGCCGGGCGGCTGCATCCACGATGGAGAGTATGCGAGACTGCATCACCATGTCGGCATCAGCAGCGCGTCTGAGTGGAAGCAGGTGCAGCGGGATGTACAGCTTGCCGCGGAAACGGGTGTGCACTATCATGTCTGCCATGTTTCCACAAAAGAGTCCGTCGCAGTCATCAGGGAAGCAAAGGCGCGGGGGGTTCATGTTACGGCAGAGACAGGGCCGCATTACCTGATGTTTACGGATATGGATCTCCGGGAATCAGGCGCGTGGAAGATGAATCCGCCGATCCGTTCAAAAGAGGACCGGGATGCACTGATTGACGGCATCCTGGACGGAACGATTGACTGTCTGATCACAGACCATGCACCGCATTCGGCAGAGGAGAAGGCAAGAGGACTGGACAGGTCGGCATTCGGGATAGTCGGACTGGAAACGGCGTTTCCGGCCATGTACCGGAAGCTGGTGCTCTCGGATCCGCGCAGCGCGGAGGCTGGCGGAGACGGACTTTTAGCAGGGGCGGCTGCTCCGTCTGGATCTTCCGCCGGAAAATCCGGAACAGGCGGTGTCATTACGCTTGAAAAGCTGATCGAACTGATGGCAGTGAATCCGCGGCGGGTCTTCGGGCTGCCCGGACCGCTGGAGATTGCGGACGGATGCGACGCGGATCTTACGGTGCTGGATCTCGGAAAACGTTTCAGGGTGGACAGCAGCGGGTTTTATTCGATGGGCAGAAGTACGCTTTTTGACGGCATGGAACTGCAGGGACAGGTGGTCAGCACATATGTCGGCGGGAGAAAGGTCTATGACCGCGAGAAAGGGATCTTCCGGTGAGGAAACCGGGAGACGGATGTCAGTAAAAAATGCAGCAGGAGGAGTGCGAATGAAGGACAGTGAGTTCAGAATTCTTGAAAACAGGGAAATTGCCAGGGATGTGTTCCGGATGGTGCTGGACGGGGAGGGTGCGCTCATTACCGCACCGGGGCAGTTTGTGGAGATAGCGCTTCCGGGCAGATATCTCCGGCGGCCGATTTCCGTCTGTGACTGGTCAGATGATACGCTGACGCTCATTTATAAGGTAGTCGGCGGTGGAACGGAGGATATGAGCTATCTGGAGGAAGGGGAATATCTGAAACTTCTTCTGCCTTGCGGAAATGGATATTCCATTGACCGGATTCCCAAAAATCCTGTACTTGCCGGCGGCGGTGCAGGAGTCCCGCCGCTCTACGGACTGGCAAGGAAGCTTGTGGAGAGCGGCCAGCATCCCTATGCGGCACTGGGCTTCAATACCCGGGAGGATGTGTTTTATGAGGAGGAATTCCGGGCGCTCGGCATCCCTGTCAATGTAACGACGGTGGACGGAAGCTATGGGCAGAAGGGCTTTGTGACGGATATTCTGGGAGATCATCATTATGCGTTCTGCTGCGGGCCGGAGCCGATGCTGCGGGCGGTGCACAGCCGGGTGCAGGATGGGCAGTTCAGTTTTGAGGCGCGGATGGGCTGCGGCTTCGGTGTGTGCATGGGCTGCAGCAAAAAGACAAAATACGGCTATAAGCGTATATGCAAAGACGGGCCGATTTTAAGCTGGGAGGAAATCGTATGGTAGACATCAGTACAGAACTTTCGGGTATTCAGCTTTCCAATCCGGTCATTCCGGCATCCGGCACATTCGGATACGGAAGGGAATTCCGGGAGCTTTATGATCTGAACATCCTGGGTTCCATCAGCATCAAGGGGACGACAGCAGAGGCACGGTATGGAAATGAACTGCCGCGCATTGCAGAATGCAGTGACGGGCTGATCAATTCGGTCGGTCTGCAGAATCCTGGTATCGATGCGGTGATCCATGAGGAACTGCCGGCACTTGCGGCAGTTTATAAAAAACCGGTGATCGCCAATATTTCCGGCTTCAGCATTCCGGAATACGTAAAGCTTGCAAAGGCGATGGACACGGCGGAAAATGTCGGAATCATCGAGGTCAATGTTTCCTGCCCGAATGTACACGGCGGCGGAATGGCATTCGGCACCAGCTGTGAGAATGTGGCGGAGGTTACGGAAGCGGTTAAAAAAGCTACAGGAAAGCCGGTTTACATCAAGCTTTCTCCGAATGTGACGGATATTGTTTCTATTGCAAAGTCGGCGGAGGCGGCCGGTGCGGACGGGATATCCCTGATCAATACGCTGCTTGGCATGCGGATTGATATCCGCAGGAGGTGTCCGGTCATCCATGAAAAGATGGGCGGCTTCTCTGGACCTGCGATCTTTCCGGTTGCGGTGCGGATGGTATATCAGGTAAGCCACGCGGTTTCCATTCCGGTGATCGGCATGGGCGGTGTCGGGTCGGCCGCGGATGTTGTTGAGATGATGATGGCCGGTGCAAGTGCTGTGCAGGTGGGTGCCGCCAATCTGGTGGATCCGTTTGTCTGCAGGAATATTATTGAGGATCTGCCGGTGCTCTGCGGAGAGCTCGGGATTGAGAAGCTTAAGGATATCATAGGAACAGTGGACTAAAGGAGGATGACATGGGTAAGGATGTAATCATTGCACTCGATTTCCCCGGGAAAGAGGAGACATTTGCGTTTCTTGACCGGTTTACGGGGCGGAAGCCGTTCGTTAAAATCGGAATGGAACTTTTTTATGCAGAGGGGCCGGAAATTGTCCGGGAGATAAAAAAGAGGGGACATAAAATATTTCTGGATTTAAAGCTTCATGATATCCCGAATACTGTAAAGGGCGGCATGCGTTCGCTCCGGGATCTTGGGGTGGATATGACCAATGTCCATGCGGCCGGGACGATTGAAATGATGAAAGCAGCTGTTGAGGGGCTGACGAGAGAGGACGGGAGCCGTCCGCTGCTGATCGCGGTTACGCAGCTTACCTCGACCTCGGAAGAGCGGATGCGGCAGGAAATCCTGATTGAGCGTCCGATGGAGGAGGTTGTTGTGCAGTATGCAAAAAATGCCAAAGCAGCGGGACTTGACGGGGTTGTCTGCTCGCCGCTGGAGGCAGGCCGGATTCATGATGAGATCGGCGCGGATTTCTGCACCGTTACGCCGGGGATCCGTTTTGCCGGGGACAGTAAGGGCGACCAGGCACGTGTGACCACGCCGGAGAGGGCAAGAGAAATCGGTTCGGACTACATTGTGGTCGGGAGATCGATCACCGCAGCAGCGGATCCGGCAGCGGCCTATGAACGCGCAGTGCGTGAATTCGTCGGGGCATAAAACCTGGCAGGAGCATGAATCTGCCGGATGAGGTGCGGACAGATAAGATGTATACAGGGGACAACCTGATAACATATGAGGGAAAATTCTGATAATAGCGCAGGGAAAATCATAACAACATTGGAGGAGAAATCATGACGACAAAGGAAGAAATTGCAAAGGGACTGCTCTCAATTAAAGCAGTGTTTTTAAAGCCGGATGATCCTTTTACTTGGGCAAGCGGCATCAAATCACCGATATACTGCGACAACCGTCTGGTGCTGTCCTATCCGGCGGTGCGGACACTGATTGAACACGCCATTGCGGAAAAAGTGCAGGAACTTTATCCGGAGGCGGAGGCACTGATGGGAACCAGCACAGCCGGGATTGCACATGCTGCGATTGCGGCAGACATCCTCGGGAAACCGATGGGCTATGTCCGCGGCTCTGCCAAGGACCATGGCCGTAAGAATCAGATTGAGGGGAGACTTGAAAAAGGCGAGAAGGTGGTAGTCATCGAGGATCTGATATCAACCGGCGGTTCGGTGCTGGACTGTGTGGAACCGCTCCGTGAGGCAGGTGCAGAAGTGCTTGGTATTGTGAGTATTTTTACCTATGGCATGCAGAAGGGAATTGATCGTCTTAAGGCCGCCGACGTAGTAAATACCAGCCTCTGCGATCTGGACACGCTGGTCAGGGTTGCAGTACAGGAGAATTACATCCGTCCGGAGGACGAAGCAAGACTTCTCCGTTTCAGAGACAATCCGTCCGATGAATCCTGGAGAAATAAAAATTGCTTTTAAGCCTGTATTGCCCGGCGGTACCGGAGATACAAACAGGCGGCAGCAATATCAGCCCGGCAGCATATGCCGGGAAACATAAAGAGGAGAACTGAATTATGGAAAACAAAGCAAGAAGCATTGTAAATATTCTGGATCTTTCGGTGGAGGAGATCAATCATCTGATTGAGACGGCGGATGCGATTGAGGCACATCCGGAGGAGTACTGGGACTGCTGCCGGCATAAGAAGCTCGCAACACTTTTTTATGAGCCGTCTACGAGAACACGTCTTTCGTTTGAAGCGGCGATGCTGGAACTTGGAGGATCTGTTCTCGGATTTGCAGGCGCTTCCAATTCCTCTGCATCCAAGGGTGAATCTGTTGCAGATACCATCAAGACCGTCAGCAACTACGCAGACATCATTGCAATGCGCCATCCGAAGGAAGGTGCACCGGTGGTAGCGGCGAATGCAACAAGTGTCCCGTTCATCAATGCGGGCGATGGCGGTCATTTCCATCCGACACAGACGCTGGCAGATATCTGCACGATCAAGCGTACAAGAGGAGAGCTCTCAGGACTGACGCTGGGACTCTGCGGAGACCTGAAATTCGGACGCACGGTGCATTCGCTGATTTATGCCATGCTCCGCTACCCGAATAACCGCTACATCCTGATTTCCCCTAAGGAACTGCAGGTACCGGAATACATTGTGGATGCGCTGAATGCTGCCGGTGTGGAATGGGAGCAGACGGCTTCTCTTGAGGAAGCAATGCCGAAGCTGGACATTCTTTATATGACAAGAGTCCAGAAGGAACGGTTCTTTAACGAGGAGGATTACGTAAGACTGAAGGATACCTATATCCTGACGCCTGAGCGTCTTAAAAATGCCAAGGCGGATCTCTCAATACTGCATCCGCTTCCGAGAGTGAACGAAATTTCTGTAAAGATTGACAGCGACCCGAGAGCAAAGTATTTCTATCAGACACTCTGCGGCAAACATATGCGAATGGCACTGATCCTTTACCTGCTCGGACTGGAGAAGTAAAGAGAAACAGCGGCATTTCTGACAGAGGAAACGATGGATTAGGAGGAGAATAGATGATGAATGTTGATGGTGTTACCAATGGAATTGTACTTGACCA
>CAZPEW010000035.1:6051-15164 GCA_964585695.1 uncultured Lachnospiraceae bacterium | reverse complement strand
CAACACTGAAAAAGGTAGAGCCGGTTTATGTGAAGGTTTACAATTTCACAATGCTGATCTGCAAGGTATTCCTTACAGCAGATATCCTGATTACCGGCTATATCGTCCTTGCACGTTATGTGCATGCGCTTCCGGCTCCGGCCTGGGGTGAGGAAGTCATCCTGACACTGATGGCGTATATGTCCGTTCTTTCGGCAGCGCTTGCCATCAAGAGGCAGGCACATATCCGTATGGAAGCTTTTGACCGTTATCTGGGACCTACGATCTGCCATATCCTGGATCTGGTTGCAGATATCGCGGTTATCATCCTTGCATTCATCATGCTGATTGTCGGCTGGAAATACGCCCTTGCAATCGGTGCAAGAGGTACCTACACAAGTATGCCGTTCCTGTCAAAGTTCTGGCAGTATTTCCCGGTTCCGCTGGCAGGTCTCGCCATGATCTTTTTTGAACTGGAAAGAATCGTTATTGATCTTGAAGCATTGTACACAAAGGAGGCAAAATAAATGGTAGTCAATCATGCAGCCATTGCCATACTGCTCATCAGCTTTCTGGTAATGATTATCCTCCGTTTTCCGATTGCCTATTCCGTGGCAATTTCCTCCATCCTGTGTCTTGCATACCAGGGACAGACCCTGCAGGTACTCTGCCAGATGATGGTAAAGGGTATCAGCTCCTTCTCTCTGATGGCAGTTCCGTTCTTCATCACCATGGGTGTCCTGATGGGCACCGGCGGTATCTCCGAGAAGCTCCTGGATCTTGCGGATGCCTGCGTAGGCTGGATGACCGGCGGACTTGCAATGGTAAACGTAGTAGCATCTTATTTCTTCGGCGGTATTTCCGGATCTGCAGCTGCAGATACAGCCTCCCTCGGATCTCTTGAGATCCCGATGATGGTAGACAGAGGTTATGACAAGGATTTCTCTACGGCCGTAACGATCACATCCTCCTGCGAGGGTCTGCTCGTTCCGCCAAGCCACAACATGGTTATCTATGCAACAACAGCCGGCGGTATTTCCATCGGATCCCTGTTCCTTGCAGGATATCTCCCTGGCGCAGTGCTTGCACTGTCCCTGATGGTCGGTTCCTATATCATTTCCAAGCAGCGCAATTACCCGAAGGGTGCACCGTTCTCCCTGAAGCATCTGGGCAAGGAAATGTCCATTGCTTTCTGGGCACTGGCAGCACTTCTGATCGTAGTAGTCGGCGTAGTATGCGGTGTATTTACAGCAACAGAGTCTGCAGCCATTGCAGTATTCTACAGTCTGTTTGTATCCATCTACATTTACAAGGGCATCACCTGGAAGCAGGCATGGCAGCTCCTGGACAGCTGCGTTGATACACTCTCCATCGTACTGATCCTGATTTCCACCTCAGCAGTATTCGGCTACTGTCTTACAACACTGCATGTACCGGATCTCGCAGCAAAGGCAATCATCGGTGTTTCTTCCAATCCTGTCATCATTGCAATCCTGCTGAATCTGATTCTTCTGGCACTTGGCTGTATCATGGATATGGCGCCGATCATCCTGATCGCAACCCCGATCCTGCTCCCGATCGCAAAACAGATCGGTATTGATTCCGTACAGTTCGGTATCATCATCGTCCTGAACTGCGGTATCGGACTTCTGACACCTCCGGTAGGAGCAGTACTTTTCATCGGATCCGCAATTGCAAAGCTCCCGATGGAAAAGGTAGTAAAGGCAACGCTTCCGTTCTACTTCTGTATGTTTGTGGCACTGATGCTGGTAACCTTTATTCCTGCAATTTCCCTCTGCATTCCAAAGGCATTCGGCTATGTACCGGATGGACTGGGTGTTATTGAGACAATGCTTGCGCACTAGACCGGATCTGCCGGCTTGGTTATGTATGTTTTAAAATCTGCATAAAAAAGTGAATACAGCATCAGAAAGCGGAGCCGGGAAATGAATCCCGGCTCCGTTTTCTGATGCTGTATTTTGCTGTAATCTGCTTGCCGGGAACTTTATTCTCATTGTGGGGGAATCTTCTTCAGGAGGATTTCCGGTGCAAATTACACTGCGGACAGTGAAATCCTGAAAAAACAATCATTCCAAACAGTAAATTCGCAGCGAAGTATTCAGTTTTTGAAATATTGTGTTAAAATAAAAATAAATTACGGATCGAATAAACTGAATAAAGAGAATCAGCAGCTGAGATGGACAGCAAAGGTACAAACCGGTGGGTGTTATCAGACAATCAAGCGAGATTTATCGGGTAAAAGTCATCATGTATGAAGCGTCATAAGAGAGCAGTCAAGTTAAACAGAAAGAGTGAGGAAAATGCTGAAGGATTTTGTAAAAGCGGCTTTGCCGGTAACAGAGGACTGGAAGGATGAAATCAAGCCTGCACAGGAGAGACTGGCAGACTATCAGATGAAAATCAAGGAGGCAAAGCTTCCTGTCATGGTCATTTTTGAGGGCTGGGGTGCGGCCGGCAAGGGCAGCATTCTTGGGAAGGTTATCAAGAATCTTGATCCGCGGTTTTATCAGGTAAAAAAGATGTCTCCGCCGACGGAGGATGAGAAGCGTTATCCGTTCCTCTATCGCTATCTCCTGGAGATTCCGGAGGGCGGCAAGTTTACCTTTTTTGATACATATACCATGGAAGAGGTAACCTATGGGCTCATGACGGATCAGAAGGCAGAAAAGCATGCGGACACAGAAAAGCATGCAGACAAAGCACCGGAGGCGAATGCTGAGGAAACCTATCAGCAGCGGATCAAGAGCATCAATACGATGGAGCGTCAGCTGATTGATAACGGATATCTTGTAATGAAGTTCTTTTTCCAGATTGATCAGGCGGAACAGAAGAAACGTCTGAAGGCGCTCTGTGACGACAAGGATACAGCGTGGCGTGTGACAAAGGACGATCTAGCCGAGAATAAACATTATGATAAGTGCCTGGAAATTTACGACCGCTACCT
Organism: uncultured Lachnospiraceae bacterium; assembly: GCA_964585695.1. Lineage (GTDB taxonomy): Bacteria > Bacillota > Clostridia > Lachnospirales > Lachnospiraceae > Oribacterium. The sequence goes on along the minus strand of CAZPEW010000035.1, from coordinate 12,220 downwards.
GACAGATACCAACAATTCGCTGGCGCCGTGGTACATCATAGATGCAGAGGATAAAAAGTGGGCAGAACTTGAGGTGCTGCGCTATCTGAATCAGGGCATTGATACCGCTCTGATGAACCATTCGCTGGCAATGCCGATCCGGCAGAACACATTCCCGCTCAAGAAAATGCCGAAGCTGAAGGATGTGGATCTGTCCAGAACTGTGAGCGAGGAGGAGTATGAGAAAGAGCTTCCGAAGCTGCGGGATGAACTGACACAGCTGCATTATAAGCTGTACCGTAAAAAGATCCCGGTTATTATCATGTATGAGGGATGGGATGCCGCAGGAAAAGGCGGAAACATCAAGAGAATTGCCGGAGCACTGGACCCGAGAGGCTTTACGGTACATCCGATTGCCAGCCCGGAGCCGCATGAGAAGGCAAGATATTATCTCTGGAGATTCTGGACAAGACTGCCGAGAACCGGTCATATTGCCATCTTTGACAGAAGCTGGTACGGACGTGTAATGGTTGAGCGTCTGGAGGGATTCTGCAGTGAGAATGACTGGCAGCGTGCCTATAATGAAATCAATGAATTCGAGTAAGAGATGCGGGACTGGGGTGCCGTTATCATCAAGTTCTGGGTGCAGATTGACAAGGACACGCAGCTTGCCCGTTTTACAGAGCGTAAGAACACGCCTGAAAAACAGTGGAAGATCACTGACGAAGACTGGCGTAACCGTGACAAGTGGGATTCCTATGAAGTGGCTGTCAATGAAATGCTCAAAAAGACCAGCACGGAATTCGCACCGTGGCATATCCTCGAGTCGAATGATAAGAAGTATGCAAGATTAAAAGCAATGCGCATCGTAATCGATGAAATCAAAAAGGCTTGTAAATAAAAGAAAAGATCCCGCAGGGGCTGTGAAGCTGCTGCGGGATCTTTTTGATTATAATTTCCAGATGTCTTTGTTGTACTGTGCGATGGTCCGGTCGGAGGAGAAAAAGCCTGCTTCGGCGATATTTACGAGTGCTTTTCCGGCCCAGGATTTCTGATCCTGCATATCCTCGAGCATGGAGGCCTTGACAGTGCAGTAGTCCTCAAAGTCAGGGAAGGTCATGAACCAGTCTTTGTGCAGGAGCTCGTTGTAAAGCCTGGTAAGGTTCTCTTTGTCGCCGACAGCGGTCATTTCCGGCCCGGTGAGGAAATCCAGTGCCTTTGCGAGGACGGCGTCCTTTTTATAATAGCTTTCTGCTTTGTAATCCGCATTCTTGTAATGCCGGATGACTTCGTCGGAGCTCTGGCCGAAGGTGTAGATATTATCCTTGCCGACAAGTCCGGCAATCTCAACATTCGCGCCGTCCATGGTGCCAAGCGTGATGCCGCCGTTCAGCATGAACTTCATGTTGCCGGTGCCGCTTGCTTCCTTGGAGGCAAGGGAAATCTGCTCGGAAATGTCGCAGGCAGGGATGAGCTTTTCTGCTGCCGATACATTGTAGTTCTCGATCATGACCACATTCAGATACTTATTCACATCAGGATCTCTGCGGATAATTTCCGAGAGGCAGAGGATGGCGTGGATAATGTCCTTGGCGATGGTATACGCCGGCGCGGCCTTTGCACCAAAGATCACGGTAACGGGGAGGGCAGGCTTCCTGCCGGCCTTGATTTCCTGATAGGTGCGGATCGCCCAGAGGAGATTCAGCTGCTGGCGCTTGTATTCATGCAGACGCTTGGACTGTACGTCAAAGACGGACGCGGTATCCAGTGCAATGCCCTGGTGCTGCAGAAGCCAGTCTGCAAAACGCACTTTGTTTGCCTGTTTGATGTCGGTGAGGGCCTGCAGGAATGCCGGATCCTCTCGATAGGCAAGGAGCCCGGTAAGGCGGGAGGCATCATGCTTCCAGGCATCGCCGATTTTATCCGTGATGAGAGCGGCAAGCTGCGGGTTGCAGGCGATCAGCCAGCGGCGGAAGGTAATACCGTTTGTCTTGTTATTGAATTTCTCCGGATAGATATCGTAAAACGGCTTCAGTTCTGTGTTCTTTAAAATCTCTGTATGCAGTGCGGCAACACCGTTCACGGAATGACTGAAGTGAATGTCGATATTTGCCATGTGCACACGTCCGTCCGCATCAATGATATGTACAAACGGGGCGTTATAAAGCTTCTTTACGCGGCGGTCCAGCGACTCAATGATCGGGATAAGCTGCGGGACAGCCTCCCGGAGAGCATCTTCCGGCCAGGTTTCCAGTGCCTCTGCGAGGATTGTGTGATTGGTATAGGCACAGGTCTTTGTGACGATGCTGATAGCTTCGTCCTCTGAAATTCCGTTTTCCATCAGGAGGCGGATGAGCTCAGGGATGACCATGGTCGGGTGGGTATCATTGATCTGAACTGCGGCATATTCATAAAGATCGTGCAGATTGCTGCCGCGCTTCCGGCATTCGTCGAGGATCATCTGTGCGCCGTTTGCAACCATGAAATATTCCTGGTAAATCCGGAGCCGGCGGCCTGCCTCATCGCTGTCATCCGGATAGAGGAAGAGGGTGAGGTTTTTGCGGATATCGGTTTTGTCAAACTGTATGCGGCTGCGGATGACACGTTCATCCAGACTGTCAGTGTCAAAGAGACAGAGACTGTCGCATTTTCCCTCAAAGCCGGTAACCGGAATCTCATACATAGTGCTGACCACATCCAGATTTCCGAAGTGAACGGTGTAATGCTTTTCCGTACGCTGCATCCAGCTCTCGCTGCCCCAGTTCAGCCAGCGATCCGGAGATTCATACTGCTTGTTATCGGTAAAGGACTGGCGGAAAAGTCCGCAGTGGTATGCAAGACCGATACCGGCTGCAGGCAGACCGAGCGTTGCGGCGCTGTCCATAAAGCAGGCTGCCAGTCTGCCGAGTCCGCCGTTTCCGAGAGACGGCTCGTATTCGAATTCTTCCAGCTCTGACAGGCTTCTGCCGGCGCTCTCCAGCTCTGTCCGGACACGGTCATAGATACCGAGGTTGATGAGGTTATTGCTCAGAAGTTTTCCGATCAGAAATTCTGCGGAAATATAATAAAGCTTTTTCCTGCCCGTATTATAGCCGGTTTTTGCGGTCTGGTCCTTTACGAGCGTGAGCAGTGCGTTAAAAAGCTCAAGGTCTGTGCATTCGCTGAGCGGTTTATCTGTATAGGATGATAAGCTTCTGTAATCTGTCATGATGGAATCCTCCTTTAAAATGATATATATCTGCGGTTTTAAAAATCATTGTATATACAGCTTTCATTTTCTGATATTTCGTATTATACTTTCATGTACAGCAGAAAATCTTGCAGAATACAGCCATAAAATAACATAATACTATCATGTATCAGCAGCACAGGATGAATGGCAGGGAGAACTTTATGAGTATGGATATAGAGGAATATGCGCAGTATCACGAAACCAAGCTGCATGAGCAGCCCGGTTTTTCCTACAATACATATCTCTGCACAATCCCGCTGGATTTCCCGAGAGTGGGACTGCACTGGCATGAACAGATGGAGATCATTTACATTAAAAGAGGACGGGGGACAGTAACGCTGAATCTCGTACCCTATGAGGTGACAGAGGGCTGCATTGTACCGGTACTGCCGGGGGAACTGCATTCGATTGAGATGCTGCAGGATGCCGGAGAGACAGGCACAGGGCGGATGGAGTATGAGAATATTATCTTTTCACTGTCAATTCTGGACAGTACGGATGAAAACGACTGGTGCAGGAATGCCATTATTCAGCCGCTCCGGGATGGAAGTCTCCGGTTTCCGCGCCCGATCCGTCCGGGCAGCGGTTTCCACAGTTCGGTCGCGCTGGCTCTGGATGCTGCAGATGATGTGTCCAGAGTAAGGGCGCCGGGGTATTCGCTGATTATCAAGAGCCAGCTGTTTCTGTTTCTGCATGCGCTGTATCAGAACCGGGAACAGGATGCAAGAGAAGCACAGCCTGGACAGCATACCGGGCAGATCAAGGCGGTCCTTGCCTATGTCAAGGAACATTACGGCGAGCCGGTCACCATAGAGACCGCTGCCGGAATCAGCGGTTACAGCATGGTGCATTTTATGCGGATTTTTAAAAAAGAGACCGGACAGACCTTCATCAATTTCCTGAATGATTACCGTCTTACGGCGGCTTCCTGCTTCCTGAAGGAAACGCACGATACAATCGGAAATATTGCCATACGCTGCGGCTTTGACAATTTTTCCTATTTCATCCGCATATTCAGGGCAAAGTACGGGAAGTCGCCGAAGGAATACCGGAAAGACTGAGATGACGGGCAGAGAAGTATGGGGATCTGTATAAAAAAAGCAGCTTTACAGCTGCTTTTTCTTTGCGATATGGTTGATCAGCTTCTCGAAATAAATTTTTACGAGTCCGCCGCAGGGGACTGCAAAAAGCATGCCGGCTACACCGCCGATGGCATTCCCGATGAGGAGAGAAGCAATGACGAGCATCGGATGGATATTGACGTTGCTGCTGAGCAGCTTTGGATTGATAACGTTACCGTCTATGGTCTGGATGATAAACAGCGTCAGAATCGCGATGGCGAGCCGCTCCGGATCCCAGCCGATGAAGCTTACGATAATGGTTGAGGCATAGGCGACAAAAGGCCCCACATAAGGAATCAGATTTCCGATACCGGTCAGGATGCCGATGATGACGGAATAGCGGATCCCGACGATGGAAAGTGCAATGCTGACCATGACTGCCATAAACAAAGCGTCCAGCATCTGGCCTCTTACATACCCGGAGAATACGCGGTCTGCTTCATTAAAGAAATCAGATGCAATATTATAAACACGCTCTGAGCAGATTGTTTTAAACACTCTTGTCCAGTAGCGGATCAGTCCGTTGCCGTCCAGCAGGAAATAGATCGCGAATATAATCGAGAACAGCAGATTGGAAAAGAATCCGGCGATGCTGCCGGTTGAAATCAGGAAGCCGTTGCCGATTGCCTGTATACCGCTGAGCAGACGGGTGCCGATATTCTGTATGTAGTTATTGAGATCCGCAGACGGAATATGCAGCTGATCCAGTGCGGCCATCGCCGCTGTCTGGAAGCTCTGCACAGTTTCCGCGATGCCGCCGAAAAAAATCTCGAGCGAGTCAAAGCTTGCAAGCCGCAGTTCTCTGGAAACGGTGGAGATCAGGACGGAAAAAATAATGAAAAAAATGATAAATATGAGAATCAGTGTAATGGCTACCGCCGGTCCGCGGGAGGATCTGCAGGATCTGCGTGTCCTGGCCGGTATCCGCTCCCGCAGGATGTCCAGACGCCGCTCAAAAAAGCCTGCCATCGGATAAAGGAGATATGCGATGGCAAAGCCCGCTGCCAGAGGCTTGCCGATGATTCCCAGCCAGGTGACAACATTCCCGACAGCCTGTAAAAACACCATCGGACTCTCCGTAAGCTGGAACAGAAGGTGCAGGATCAGTGCAGTAACGATTACGTAAACAGCAATCTGCGTATATTTAGGATTCAGAAATTTTTTTGGTTCTTTCATAAATCTCCCGGGTAAATAATATCAGCGGTCGGAGATGCTGATGGCATCGATTGCAACGTTTCCGCCGCGTACAATCTCGACCTTGTTGGTAAAAAGTTTCTCAAGGAGGGCCAGCAGATCATTATTGCGGTCCTCTGTCTGGACACATTCGATCAGGATGGAATCCGCTCCGTAATCAATGATTTTAAGACCGAAAACCTGGACGATTCTTGAAACCTCATCCATGTCCTCGCGGGAGCAGGAAGAAATCTTTGCAAACATCAGCTCCTTCATGTGGATGGCACGGTCAGTGAAATCGATCACCTTGATGACATCAACGCTGCGGTTCAGCTGTTTTTTGATCTGCTCAAAGGTCTGGTCGTCGCTGGTCAGACTGATGGTCATACGGGATACGGTTTCATCCACCGTGGTACCGACCGTCAGACTGTTCAGGTTATAGGACTTGCCCGAAAACAGTCCGGAGATGCTGGCAAGCACACCGACTTCATTCTCGACAAGCAGGCTGATCCATCTTTTTTTAATCATAGCTGTGCCTCCTTACGTGTGATAATACCGTTCAGTCTCTGCTCAGTCTCAGTCATCCTGGTCCCCTCCGCTCATGATCATATCGCTCAGCGGGTTTCCCGGCGGAACCATCGGCAGAACGTTTTCCTCGCGCTCG
>CAZPEW010000035.1:0-6041 GCA_964585695.1 uncultured Lachnospiraceae bacterium | reverse complement strand
CTTTGTCTCCTGTGCCGCCTGCTCTAGGGCAGCGCGAATGTCCTCCTGCCTTGAAACGCGGATTCCCTTTGCACCGTAGCTCTCCGCAAGCTTTATGAAGTCCGGCGTAAAAACAGGACAGTGCTCCGTCGGGCTGCTGCATTCGAGCGGGCAGTCCACGCGGCGCCGGAGACAGGTGCTTGAATACCGTTTTCCGTAAAACATCTCCTGCCACTGACGGACATTTCCGAGATATCCGTTGTTCATGACACAGATGATGACCGGAAGCTCATAAACAACTGCTGTAGCCATTTCCTGTATATTCATCTGCATGCCGCCGTCTCCGCAGACGGTGATGACTTTGCGGCCCGGATTTCCGAGCTGTGCACCGATTGCAGCCGGGAAACCGTATCCCATGGTGCCGAGACCGCCGGAGGTCAGCAGCTGCTTTTTACTGGTAAGCTCCAGAAACTGGGTTGTCCAGAGCTGGTTCTGCCCGACATCGGTCGTGATGACAGCATCGTCAAACAGTGTGTTGATTTCACGGATGATCGCATAAGGTGTAAGACCCGGCTTATCCTTTAACGGCTCGTCCAGAGGATAATCTTTTTTCCAGGAATCGATCTCCCGGCGCCATGCTGCAGTGTCCATCGGAACAGCCTTTTCCAGCAGCGCGGAAATCGCGTTGTTGGCGTCGCCGACGATCGGGATGTCTACAACGATATTTCTGGAGATGGAAGCCGGATCGATATCTACATGGATGATTTTTGCATGCGGCGCAAACTCACTGACACGGCCGGTTATACGGTCATTGAAACGTACACCGATGGAAAAGAGCACATCGCACTGGCTGATTGCCGTATTGGAGGCATAGCTTCCGTGGATACCGAGATTTCCTATATAAAGAGGATGATCGGTCGGTATGGCACCTTTGCCCATAATGGTTGTGATGACCGGGATGTTTGTTTTCTCGGCAAGCTGCGTCATTGCTTCATTGGCACGTGCAATATTGACGCCGCCGCCCAGCAGGAATACCGGTTTTTTTGCATGTCTGAGGCATTCGAGCGCCTTTTTGACCTGACCGATGTTGACGGAGGTATTGGGCTTGTAGCTGCGGATCTCTATCTTATTAGGATAAATGTTGGTGCCCATGGCACGCTGGATATCCTTCGGCAGGTCGACAACCACGACGCCCGGCTTCCCGGAGCGGGCAATGAAAAAGGCCTTCTTGATAATGGTGCCGAGCTCCTCACGGTTGCGGACAGTGACAGCCCACTTGCAGATGCTGCGGGTAATGCCGACGATATCTACCTCCTGGAAAGCATCATTTCCGATCAGATTGGTGGAAACCTGTCCTGTAAAGCAGACGAGCGGTACGCTGTCATAATTGGCAGTTGCTATGCCGGTGACCAGATTGGTGGCACCCGGCCCGCTTGTGACGAGACAGACGCCGACTCTCCCGGTAGATCTTGCGTAACCGTCTGCGGCATGAATCAGTCCCTGCTCATGACGCGGCAGAACAACCTTGATGTCCTGTACGCCGTACAGCGCGTTAAACAGATCAATCGCCTGTCCGCCGGGATAGGCAAACAAGGTTTCGACATTTTCCTTCTGCAATGCTTTTACAAACAAATCTGCACCGGATATCTGCATATGATGACCCTCCTGCTGCTTTTATTATGCTGTTTTCAGCCATCTGGGTCAGGCACCGCTCTGCTGCAGGCATCAGCAGATACCCGACGTTGATGGTTTATCTATCTCATCGTATTTCTTTAATTCCTTTCCGTCAAGAAAATTCTGCTCAAGCAGGAGATGTAAAAGCGTAATTTGCCATAAACAGCCGCAGCCGGCATTGATTTTTATTTGAGAAAGAGCCATAATTAAATAAATAAAAGTATTTGTGCGGCAGATAAGCGCGGCAGTCGGCGTACGGCTATTTACGTGGACATGGGGACGAGATGGACGAGACAAAAGAAACGGAAACCGGTAAACAGCGGGGATGGAAAAGTTTTTACAGATACAGAGGATTGGTGCTGATCAATGCTCTGTTCTTTTGTCTGCTCATCGTGACATTTGTGACTTTCTACCATTCCTATTCGTCTCTGACGAATTCCATCCAGAAGGAAAGAATCGAATCGGTGCGGCAGGTAACGGATCTGATTTCCAAAAGAGTCGGAGATGTCCGGAGTGCATATGCGTCCGAGACGGAGCAGGCTGCCAGAATTGTCGAGCATGCAGGCGCAGCGGATCTTGCATCGCTTATGCAGTATCTCCCGGATGAGAATGCCTTTCTCGTAGACGAGGAGGGGAAATTTGTCATGCTGGACGGTTCTGTGCTGGTAATAAACGATACGGAGCTGATGGATCATCTGCTGAGCGGCACGGATGTCAATACAACCTTTTCCACCATACAGACCAGAGGCGACTACTGGCTTTTTTCTGTTCCGCTTAAGGATACAGTGATCGGCGGCAGAAAGTATATCGGTTTTGTCACGATGGTCGATGCGCAGCGGTATGCAGATCTGTTTACGATTACGCTGTATGATCACAGAGGAGAGAGCCTTGTGGTTTCGGCAGACGGCACCATCAAGATGAAGCCTTCCGGCGCAGCGGAAATCAGTACCTTCAACGGATATAACCTGCTGCGGATCCTGGATAAAAGTGATATCTCCCAAAATGACAAAGACGCGTTTGCCGAGGCACTCCGGCTGCATAAAAACTATTCGGTTTTCTGCCGGATGGATGACGTTACCTGGATGATCCAGAGCGGACCGATGGAGTCAAGCCGGAATATTGTTGTGGTTGTGCCGGTTTCACTGACGGCAAAAACAACCTTCAACGGGATGAGGAACTCGATGATCCGTGCAATCCTCTTTATTGCCACACTGAGCGCGGCATTCATTTTTAATCTGATTCATATTTTCCGCAGAAATCAGCTGATAGAAACTGAGCATGCCAAGGCCAAGTCCAAGAGTGATTTCCTGGACAAGATGTCTCATGACATCCGTACGCCGCTTAACGCCATAGTCGGCATGCATGAGCTGGCGCTGCAGTCCCTGGATGACAGGGAGATGGTACGGGACTGTCTCATCAAGGCAAGAGCTTCCAGCAGATACCTTGTATCTATCATCAATGATGTTCTGGATATGAGCAGGATAGAGAAGGGCAAACTGACAATTAATCCGGAGCGCCTGGACATGAAGGAGCTTCTCGAGCATATTATCCAGATTGAATCGCAGTCTGCAAAAGACAAGCAGATTACGCTTAAGCTGGCGGCTGACTCGGACTTCCGGACAGATTATCTGGGAGATCCCGTGCGGATACGCCAGATGCTCATGAATCTCGTCAACAATTCGATTAAATTCACACCGGAGCACGGTTCCGTGACACTCCGCTATCATGAGCAGCCATCAGAAGGAAATACGGTACAGGCAAGCTTTATTGTCGAGGACAGCGGAATCGGCATGAGCGAGGAATTCCTCGCAAAGCTGTTCCATCCTTTTGAGCAGGAGCACAACACGCTGACCAGCACATTCGCAGGAAGCGGACTCGGACTTTCCATCGTCCATGAGCTTGTCAGCCTTATGGGAGGCACCATCAGCGTAACCAGCAAAAAAGGTGCAGGCAGCAGATTTCTTATTACGCTTCCGCTGACGGTACTTATAAAGGATCCGGCATCCGGGGTCAGAACGGAAATTCCGCAGGATGACAGCCGGCTCGCAGGAAAACGGATCCTCCTCGCAGAGGACAATGCCATCAACCGCCAGATCATTTCCGCACTGCTGGAGCGTATGGGACTCCAGGTCGATGAGGCAGAAAACGGACAGATCGCAGTGGATCGACTTACCGGATCCTCTCCGGGGACCTATGCGCTGATTCTCATGGATATCATGATGCCGGTTATGGGCGGACTGGATGCCGCACGCATGATCCGTGCATCCGGGCATCCGGACAGCGGAACCATCCCGATTATTGCACTTTCCGCGAATGCCGTTGAGGAGGATGCACAGAAATCCAGAGAAGCGGGCATGCAGATGCATCTCGCAAAGCCAATTGATATTGACGCACTGAAACAGGCAATCAAAACCTACATTCGATAAAGCATGAACGGAGGCAACATATGAAGCATCTGATCGGGAGAGAAACGACGATACTGCTGGCTGCAGCAATGATGCTGTGCGGATGCGGAGCAAAGTCCGGAGTCAGCGCATTTACGCCGGCGAATGACATTATCACCTACCATGCGGTCAATGAACAAAAGACCGTTATTACGATCGGGAGATACATGGTGCTGGATCCGGGACCGCTGGAAGCTGCAATGGAGCAGAAATTCCCGAATATTGATTTTGTTTTTACGGAGCCGGATGCCGGAGACAATGATGTTGCCTATATGAAGATGATGGCAGATCACGGGAAACTGGAGGATATACTCCTCGACGGCGGCAGCTTCCTCTATGATCTTTCCGGCGAGGAATTTACCAATCATTACAATCTGTCCTCGCTGGATTCCATGAATATCAACGGCAGTCTGTATCAGATTCCGGTTACCAATACACTGTGCGGTATTGCCTACAACAAGACACTGTTCGAGAAAAACGGCTGGAAGGTTCCGGAAACACTCGAGGAATTCTACAGTCTCCTGGATACCATCAGAGCAGCAGGCATCCGTCCGTTTGCTCCGTGTCTCAAATACTATACAATTATTGAATCAACCGGTTTCGGCCTGAGCTATGATGATGTATTTGCAAAGCCGGACAGCTCGATCCGCTACCAGAATTTTTACAACAAGACAGGTACCAGCCGGGGTCTCCTGGAGCCGATGTTTCTCACACTTAAGGGACTGGCTGACAAGGGCTATATCACCGATGATGATTTCCATTCGAGTGCAACGGACGTAAGGCATCAGCTGTATAACGAGGAAATTGCGATGATGCCCTCCAATATGGATATTATGGCATTTACGGAGAGCGAGAAGCCGGCAGATGAAATTGATCTGATGGGATATCCGACCAGAACAAAAGGCTGGCGGGTCATGCAGATGGTGCCGGGCAACAAGATCTCCGTATCCGCAGCTTCCATGCAGGACAAGAAAAAGGCCGGGGCCATCCGCGAGGTCATGGATTACCTCTCTACCGCCGAGGGGCAGGATGCACTGTTCCTCTGCTTCTCCGGGATCAGCAGTCTGAAGGACTATCAGCAGAAGGCGGTTCTGTCTCCGGATGCGGCGGCATGCCTCTCCGCGGGGCGGGTCTTTTTCGGCGATTATTACGCTTCCAATGATTTTGTACAGGTATTTGAGAACTATGTCACCGGAAACATGACGATGGACGAGATGATCAGTGCGAATGATGCCAGCATGCCGTCCGATTATATGCAGGCGCTGTCAGAGACACCGATCGGCAAGGCAGCCGCCGATTTTTCCGTTCTGGAGACCAGCTGTTACAATGCAGATGTCATGCGTGCATTTACCGGTGCGGACATTGCACTTCTTCCGAATGCATATTTTTACAAAGGCAATCTGGCAAGGATATTTGCAGGGGATATTGTTCTTCCGAACCGCTTCGTTTTAAAGGGAGTCAGTGCCAAGGACTACCTTACCAGCTATGAAATTACCGGTGCAAAGCTTAAGGAACTCCTGGAGCATCCGATAATCAACGGGAAGGAAGTCAATGCAGTTTATGCGGTGTCGGGGCTTAAAGTGGAATATGCCCCATGGGCGGATAAGGACAGCAACGTTAAAAAGGCTACGCTTGCAGACGGCAGTGACATAGCAGATGAAAGCATCTATAAAGTGGCGGCATGGGCTGGATCTATTGATGACAGCTATATAAAAGACACATTTCAGGCGTACCCGGAGGCTGGAGACAACAGGGCTTTGATGACTGCCGCGATCCGGAAGGCAGGTACGATTTCACCGGCAGAGGACGGAAGAATCCGCCTTGACTGGAAGTGAAAAATCCGCTCCCAAAAAGGCACTTTGTTAGACACAGTGTCTTGAAAACTCTTTATTTATTAAATGGTCAGAAATGCATAAAGTATCTTTACTTAAGCCTTTTGAAGGT
>CAZPEW010000034.1:0-15270 GCA_964585695.1 uncultured Lachnospiraceae bacterium | reverse complement strand
ATTCTTCAACAACCAGATTGCCTTTGCCGGAACCGTTGTGCTTTCCAGAACCGATATTGCCGATGAGGCAAAGATTGAGGAAGCGGTGCAGATTGTCCGCAAGATCAATCCGAAGGCAGTTGTCATCACGACACCGCTTGAGGATCTGAAGGGTGAGCAGCTGCTCGGCATTATTTCGCAGCCGGATAATATGGAAGAGGAAATGCTCAAGGATGCAATGGCAAGACTGAGCGAGCATGAGCACCATCACCACGATGAGGATGAAGACGAGGATGAGCACGAGCATCATCACCACGATGAGGATGAAGACGAGGATGAGCACGAGCACCATCACCACCACGATGAGGATGAAGACGAGGATGAGCATGAGCATCATCACCATGATGCGGATGCTGCAGAGGATGGCGTTGTAATCCACCATCATCACCATCATCATCACCATCATGGCGCAGAGGATCATGATGCGGATGAGATTTTTACAAGCTGGGGACTTGAAACCCCGCATCCGTTTGACAGAGACAGGCTGGAATCGATCCTCAGAAAGATGGCGGAGTCAGAGGAATTCGGCATGGTTATCCGCTGCAAGGGCATGCTTCCGACAAAGGAAAGCGGCAGATGGATGTATTTTGATATGGTGCCGGAGCAGATTGAAATCCGCGAGGGCGATCCGGATTATACAGGCAAGGTAGTTGTAATCGGGTCTGATCTGAAGGAGGATCTCCTTCAGCAGGCTTTTGTAGAAAAGTAAAAGGATAAAACATATGGCAACAAGTGATAATTACGATCTGAGTGATGATTCGATTCCGGTATTTCTGATAAACGGATTTCTGGAAGCAGGCAAGACAGAGTTTATTAAATTCACCATGGCACAGGATTATTTCCAGGCAGAGGGCAAGACGCTGCTGCTTGTCCTGGAGGAGGGAGATACGGACTTTGATCCCGTTGAACTGGAAAAGTACAATACCATTCAGATTAATATTGACAAGGAAGAGCTGCTGAATCCCAAAACACTGGAGGAACTGGAAGTACAGTACAATCCGGAGCGTGTTCTGATTGAGTGGAACGGTATGTGGAACCAGGATGATCTTTATGACGGTCCGATGTCGGAAAAGGTACTGGCTGCGCAGCAGAACAGAAAGCCGAATTACGAGGTGGCGCTGCCGGAAAACTGGGTAATCTATCAGGTTATTACAATTATTGACGGTAGCACACTGGACCTTTATCTGAACAATATGAAGTCTTTCCTGGGGCAGATGCTGAGGAGAGCCGAGCTTGCCATAGTAAACCGCTGCGATGGCATTTCCAATGACAAGCTGGTGGATTACCGGAGGAAACTGCGGGCAATGGGGCAGAATGCCATGATTGTCCTGGAGGATAAGGACGGCGAGATTCCGCAGGATACACTGCCGGAGGATCTTCCGTATGATCTGAGTGCGGATGTGATTGAGGTGAAGCCGGAGGACTATGGAATCTGGTTTGTAGACTGTATGGACAATCCGGACCGCTATATCGGCAAGGATGTCATCTTTACAGCAATGGTTCTTAAACGGAAACAGATGGCAGAGGATGAATTTGTTCCGGGCCGTATGGCGATGACCTGCTGTGCGCAGGATATGACCTTCCTGGGATTTGTCTGCAGATCTGCAGAAGCAAAGGCCCTCAAGACCAAGGACTGGATCAGGCTGAGAGCTACGGTCGGCATGGAGGAGCGGGATGAGTATCACGGAGAGGGCCCGGTACTGACTGCGGTATCCGTTGCGCATACCGGAGAAATCGCGGATCCGGTACAGTTCTGAGTCTGCCGCCGGGACAGCCGGTATGTTCCGGAAACGGAGTTTCAGTATACATATGAGGTATTGCCATGGGTTATGGCAATACCTTTTTTTATGATTTCCTCTTGTGTTTTCATGCGCACTATTCTATAATATTCAAAACCGATGCACTTTAACACTTTAAAGTGAATTTGCATCCTTGGAGGGAGATAATTATGAAGAATTTAAAGAAACTGACAGCAGTTACCCTGGCAGCAGTGATGGCAGCAGCATCCCTTGCCGCCTGCGGATCCAGCAAGACACAGACAGCTTCGCCGGCTGAAACCAGCGCCGCGGCGACAACAGCGGCAGAGACTTCCGAAGCGGAAACAAGCAAAGCTGCAGAAACGACAAAGGCCGCAGCTACTGCGGCAGCCGGTACGGCAGCAGCTGCTGCGGATGGAAAGACCTATAAAATCGGTGTGCTCCAGCTGGTGCAGCATGCAGCTCTTGACAAGACCAATGAGGGATTTGTTGCGGCAATCAAGGATGCGGGACTGAATGCGGATATTGATCAGCAGAATGCATCCGGCGAGCAGTCTTCCTGCGATACCATTGCCGAGAAATTTGTAAATGACGGAAAGGATCTGATTTTTGCCATTGCCACTCCGGCTGCGCAGTCTGTTTCCGCAAAGACAACCGAAATCCCGATTATCCTTTCTGCTGTAACGGATCCTGCCGGATCCGGACTGGTGGCATCCAATGATGCTCCTGGCGGAAACGTAACAGGAACCTCTGATCTGACACCGGTTAAGGAACAGATTGATCTTTTAAAGAAGCTTCTTCCGAATGCAAAGAAAGTCGGCATTCTGTTCTGCTCAGCAGAATCCAATTCCGAGATTCAGGCAAAGATGGCAAGAGAAGCCTGTGATAAGGCAGGACTTGAGCATGAGGACTACACAGTATCATCCTCCAATGAAATCCAGACTGTTGTTGAATCAATGGTAGGCAAGGTGGATGCAATTTATGCACCGACTGACAATACGATTGCAGCAGGTATGGCTACGGTAGGCTCGGTTGCACTTGACAACAAGATTCCGGTTATCTGCGGCGAGTCAGGCATGGTCAAAGAGGGCGGTCTTGCTACCTATGGCATTGATTACTATGAGCTTGGCTATCTTGCAGGGCAGCAGGCGGTGGAAATTCTCAAGGACGGCAAGAAGCCGGCAGATATTCCGATCGGATATCTCCCTGCAGATAAATGCCAGCTGACCATTAATGATGATGTTGCCAAGGCTCTGAATATCGATACTTCAGCTGTGAAATAAGGGAATACTGTTCCTGCAGAGAATAATGCAGCATGCAAATATTCTCTGCAGGAATATTAAACATGAAATTGCCGTATGGATTTCTGTGCTTAAAGGAATTGACAATCAAAATTCACGGTGCGATAATTGTTTCAATCATTCAAGACACTTTTGAAAGGAGACGCAAACAATGTTTAATCTTGGATCTCTTCTGATTTCCGTCATTATTCTAGTGAACATTATTGTGATTAACAATAGTGTTGCTTTGCGTTATCTGAAAAGGGCTTGATCAGAAGATCAAATAAACATTGGATCGAAGTTGATTCAAAGGACCTTGCAGTATAACGCTGCAGGGTCCTTTTTTAAAAGCAGAAATCAAAAAGCAAAGACATAACAAAATCACAACGATTGGAGACAGGCACAGATGAAGATGAATGGAGCGAGAATTCTGGTAGAGGAACTGATCCGCCAGGGAGCAGATGTCATATTCGGCTATCCCGGAGGCGCAGTTCTGAATATCTACGATGAACTCTACAAGGCACAGGATCGCATTACACATATCATCACGGCACATGAACAGGGTGCAGCACATGCGGCAGACGGATATGCAAGAGCCAGCGGAAAGACGGGTGTAGTGCTCGCAACTTCCGGTCCGGGTGCAACAAACCTGGTTACAGGCATTGCGAATGCATATCTGGACAGTGTGCCGATGGTTGCCATTACCGGAAATGTTTCTGTATCAGCATTAGGCAAAGACAGCTTCCAGGAAGTAGACATCGTCGGTGTTACAGAACCGGTCGTCAAGCACAGCTTTATGGTGCGGGATGTGACCGAACTTGAGAAAATCATCAAGGAAGCCTTTTATATTGCAAACAGCGGAAGGAAAGGTCCGGTCCTGATCGATATACCAAAGAACGTACAGACGGGAGAATGCGAATACGGAAATGCAGTGCTGCCGGATGAGGTGATCCGGCCGAAGCCGCAGTACAGTCTTACCGAAGTGATCCGTCTGATCAAAGAATCCAGAAAGCCGTTTATATACTGCGGCGGCGGTGTTCTTTCTGCCGGGGCAGAAAAAGAACTGCTTCAGTTCTCCAGGCAGATTGAAGCACCGGTAGGCCTCTCGATGATGGGCAGGACGGCACTGCCGGATTCCTAGGAACTGAATCTCGGGATGTGCGGAATGCACGGCAACTTCGCCTCTTCCAAGGCACAGTCCGAATGTGATCTGATGCTTGCCATCGGCGTAAGATTTTCCGACAGGGCAACCGGAGATCTCAGCGAATATACAAAGAAATGCACGGTGGTGCATATAGACATTGATAAAGCAGAGCTCGGAAAAAATGTCAATGCGGATATCAGTGTAAGAGGAGATATCCGGGATGTCCTTCCGGATCTGATGAAACAGCTTCCGGAACTGAAGCATAGGGAATGGGTTCAGGAAGTGATGGAGTACAAGAAAGTGGACAATCCTCCGCGTGATGATGCTTTTACACCGCGCAACATCATAGAAGCGGTGCGCAGGAAAACAAAGGATGACACGGTTGTTGCGACAGATGTCGGCCAGCACCAGATGTGGACCATTCAGTATTATAAATTTGAAAAGCCTCACACGCTTCTTACCTCCGGCGGCTTCGGTACCATGGGCTACGGACTCGGCGCCGCAATCGGCGGATGTATTGCCAGGGGAAGGAAAAGAACAGTGCTCTTTACCTCTGACGGAAGCTTCGGAATGAATTTAAATGAGCTTTGTACGGTGGTGACACAGAAACTGCCGATTACCATCGTAGTTCTTGATAATGAGGTGCTAGGTATGGTAAGGCAGTGGCAGACCATATTTTACGGGGCGAGATATTCGCAGACGACACTGAACCGGAAAACAAAGTTTGCGGCCGTGGCAGATGCCTTTGGGGCAAAGGGATACTCTGTCAGCAGTCTTTTGGAGCTGGAGCGTGTATTAACGGAAACAGATACCGGCGACGAGGGTGCCTACGTTATTGACTGTCATATTGATAAAGATGAAAAGGTATATCCGATGATTCCGCCGGGACACTCCATAAAGGATATTATTCTGAAAGGATAAAAGGGAAAAGCGCGGAAGCGCAGAAAGAAGAGATTATGACAAAATTTACGGTTGAGTTACTTGTTAACAACAGATTCGGTGTTTTGAGCAGAATCACAGGAATGTACGCCAAGCGCTGTTACAATATTGATTCCCTTATGGTCGGTGCGACGGAAGATCCGGCATATTCCAAGATGGTTATCGTATCGAGCGGAGATGAATATATGAAAAAACAGGTTGTTGCCCAGCTCGAGAAGCTTTATGATGTTAAGAGAATTGATCTCATCGAGGAAGACAGAAGTCTCATATTTCGAGACGGCATCGAATACCTGGAAAGAGCAACCGCATAACAGGGAGCGGGGCTGAGGAAATATTTCTTTACTACATCCATGCAATGCATGAATAGTATATACACAAACAATTAAATCCAACAAAGGAAAAGGAGAACAAAAAAATGGCAGTTATGTATTATGAGAAGGATTGTGATCGCAGCTTACTGGATGGCAAGAAGGTAGCCGTTATCGGTTATGGTTCTCAGGGACATGCACATGCAATGAACCTCCGTGACAGCGGTGTAGATGTTGTTGTCGGTCTGTATGAGGGATCCAAGAGCGCAGTTGCAGCAAAGGAAGCGGGCTTTACTGTATTGAATACTGCCGATGCCGTAAAGCAGTCAGATATTATCATGGTTCTTGTCAATGATGAGAAGCAGGCTGCTCTTTACAAGAAAGATATCGGACCTTATCTGTCCGCAGGAAAGACTCTTTGCTTTGCACATGGATTTAATATTCACTTTAAGCAGATCGTTCCGCCTGCAGATGTAAATGTCATCATGATCGCTCCTAAGGGACCTGGTCATACAGTAAGAAGCCAGTATGTAGACGGCAAGGGTGTACCTGATCTGGTTGCTGTTTATCAGGATCCGGCAGGCAATTCCATGGAAGTGGCCAAGGCTTATGCATCAGCAATCGGCGGCGCAAGAGCAGGACTTCTGGAGACAACCTTCCGCGAGGAAACAGAGACAGACCTCTTTGGTGAGCAGGCAGTTCTCTGCGGCGGTGTTACAGCTCTGATGGAAGCCGGATTCAATACACTGGTAGAAGCAGGCTACAAGCCGGAGAATGCATATTTTGAATGTATCCATGAGATGAAGCTGATTGTAGATCTGATCTTCAATGCAGGCTTTGCAGGAATGCGGTATTCTATCTCTGATACTGCAGAGTACGGCGACTATGTAACCGGCAAGAGACTGGTTACGGATGAGACAAAGAAGGAAATGAAGAAGATCCTTACGGAAATCCAGGATGGTACATTCGCAAAGAACTGGATCCTTGAGAACCAGGCTGGCAGACCTTCCTTCAATGCAATGAGAGAAGCACATGCAAAGAGCCAGGCTGAGCAGGTCGGCAAGGAATTAAGAGAGAAGATGGGCTTCAATATGGCCAAGAACCTGGACGACGCAAGATAAGGACGAGGTGAGACCGTGCATAGTGATATAGTTAAGGCAGGGGTTGAGAGAGCGCCGCACAGGTCGCTCCTCAAAGCC
Organism: uncultured Lachnospiraceae bacterium; assembly: GCA_964585695.1. Taxonomy (GTDB): domain Bacteria; phylum Bacillota; class Clostridia; order Lachnospirales; family Lachnospiraceae; genus Oribacterium. The sequence continues at coordinate 8,604 of CAZPEW010000034.1, read as the reverse complement.
CTTGGACTGAATAATGAACAGATCAGAAGACCGTTTGTCGGCATCGTAAATTCCTTTAACGAGGTCGTGCCCGGTCACATCCACCTGCAGACCATAGCAAGAGCCGTCAAGGACGGTGTCCTTATGGGCGGCGGTGTGCCATTTGAATTCAATACCATTGCAGTATGCGACGGCATTGCCATGGGACATGAGGGGATGCGTTTTTCCCTGAGCTCCCGCGAGCTGATTGCCGATACCATTGAGTGTATGGCAAGGGCGCATGGCTTCGACGCACTTGTATTTATCCCGAACTGTGACAAGATTGTCCCCGGTATGCTGATGGCAGCAGTCAGACTGAATCTGCCGTGTATCTTTATTTCCGGCGGTCCGATGCTGTCTCTGAATCAGAGAGATCTGAATTCTGTATTTGAGGCGGTCGGTGCCTACAAGGCAAATCTGATTAATGCAGAACAGCTTGAGGATGTGGAGAATACATCCTGTCCGGGCTGCGGTTCCTGCTCCGGTATGTTTACAGCAAATTCCATGAACTGTCTCTGTGAGGCACTCGGACTTGCGCTGCCGGGCAACGGCACTGTTCCTGCAGTATATGCGCAGCGTATCCGTATGGCCAAAACAGCAGGCATGCAGGTTATGGAGCTCCTCCGGAAAAACATCCGGCCGCTCGATATCGTAACCGACAAGGCACTGGAAAATGCCATTACCACCGATATGGCGCTGGGCTGCTCTACCAATTCCGCACTGCACCTTCTGGCAATTGCACATGAGGCCGGGATTCCTTTTGAACTGAAAAAGATTAATGAAATCAGTGAAAAAACACCGAATCTCTGCAGACTGGCTCCTGCCGGAAAGCACCATATGCAGGACCTGATGGGCGCCGGCGGTGTTTATGCTGTTATCAGGGAGCTTTATGATAATGGAATGATCCACGGCGAATGTCTTACCGTCAATGGCGTGAGCATTGCAGAGAGCGTCGGGAACAGCCGGATTCTGGATGAAAATGTTATACATACTGTCAAGGCTCCGTATTCAAGGACGGGCGGTCTTGCTGTTCTTTTTGGAAACCTGGCGCCGAACGGAGCCATTGTCAAGCGTTCTGCCGTTAAGCCGGAAATGCTTCATTATACCGGAAAGGCAAAGTGCTTTGATTCCGAGGAGGAAGCCGTTGCAGCTATATTCGGCGGTAAAATCACAAGCGGAGATGTAGTTGTCATCCGCTATGAGGGACCTGCCGGCGGACCGGGCATGCGTGAAATGCTGAGCCCGACCTCCGCAATCGTGGGCATGAAGCTGGACAGTACCGTGGCACTGCTTACAGACGGAAGATTTTCCGGTGCAACCTGCGGTGCAGCCATCGGACATATTTCTCCGGAAGCAAAGGCCGGCGGTCCGATTGCCTATGTACATGACGGCGATCAGATCCAGATTGATATACCTGATTACAGTATTAAGCTGCTTGTCAGCGATGATGAGCTAAAAAGAAGAAAGGAAAGCACAAAACTCAAGGAGTCCAGGGAACTTACCGGTTATCTTAAGCGGTATGCCAAGAATGTCTCCTCAGCTGATAAGGGTGCCGTTGTAGAATAAAATGGAGCTAACGCTAGACCGAGTGTATCAGGCTGCACATGTATTAAAGCCTGTAGTAAGAAAGACGGATCTGGTTCATGCAACAGCCATCAAGACGGACTGTGATCTCTATTTAAAGACAGAGAATCTGCAGAATACAGGATCTTTTAAACTAAGAGGTGCTTATTTCAAGATATCCACTTTGACAGAAGAGGAAAAGGCAAAGGGTGTGGTTGCCTGCTCTGCCGGAAATCATGCACAGGGCGTTGCCTTGGCGGCATCAAGAGCCAATACCAGATCCACGATTTTCCTTCCTGCCATTGCACCGATTTCCAAGGTAGAAGCAACAAGACAGTATGGTGCCAATATTGAGATGATCGATGGTGTCTATGATGATGCCTATGCAGCGGCGGTAAAGTTCCAGAAAGAAACCGGTGCGATCTTTATCCATCCTTTCAACGACATTGATGTAATTGCAGGCCAGGGCACGATCGGCATAGAAATAGCCGAGCAGCTTGAGGATGCGGATGCAGTCGTTGTACCGATCGGCGGAGGCGGACTGATTTCCGGTGTATCTTTTGTTACAAAAATGCTGAACCCGAACTGCAAGGTATACGGTGTGCAGGCACAGGGGGCGGCTTCCATGCAGCATGCGCTTAAGGACGGAAAAGCAGAGAGTCTGGATTCTGTATCGACATTTGCAGACGGCATTGCGGTAAAGTGCCCGGGCGATGTGACCTTTGATATGTGCACAAAGTATGTAGACGAGGTTGTTACGGTTTCGGATGATGAAACAGCTGCTGCCATACTTACGCTGATGGAAAAGCAGAAGATGGTTGCGGAGGGTGCCGGTGCGGTTTCTCTTGCAGCGGTTATGTTCCATAAGATTCCGGTCAAGGGCAAAAAGGTTGTATGCCTGATCTCCGGCGGCAACATTGATGTGAACATCCTTTCCAAGGTTATCAGCAGAGGTCTTCTGAAGGAGGGACGTAAGGCAAAGCTTACCATAGAACTCCTGGACAAGCCGGGACAGCTTGTGGAGGTATCCAGAATCATTGCGGATGCCGGCGCAAATGTCACCCGTGTAAGCCACAATTACTCGGCGGAGAATACGGATATCAACGGCTGCTACCTGACAATCGAGATGGAAACAAGAAATCACGAGCATATCAGAAAGATCAGAGATACCTTTACGGAAAAAGGATTCAAGCTGATATAAAACGGTGCAGCATATTCTTACGCTGCGGACTGATTCCCGGTACCGGGAGCAGTCTTCCCGGACGGAGTGCTCCATGAGAAAAGACCGGTGCAGCAGCACCGGCTCTTTTTTTGCGGCGGAAATGATTCAGCTTGATTTAAACAAGCCTCTGGAATATAATGTAAAAGTCCGTTCACTTTTACGCGTTAAAGCTTTTAAGCTTTTAAGCAGTGATGTACCGTAACGGAATATTCAGAACAGAACGCAGGGGGTTGTTATGAGAATGTCAGGATTCAGATACGGATTTTTTGCGGTAATGACGGCGGCTGCAATAGCTGTGACGGTATCAGGCTGCAGCAAAACAGCTGTAAAGACAGCAGAGACAAACGGACAGGAGACCGGGACAGACGCGGCAGAGATAGCGGCATCCGGTATACAGGAAGTAAATAAAGATCAGGGCGGAGAGGCTGTTAAGATCGGCGTACTGCAGCTTATCCAGCATCCGGCACTGGACAAAGCCAATCAGGGATTTACGGATGCGATCAGGGATTCAAAGCTGCATGCTGTTATCGACCAGCAGAATGCATCAGGCGAACAGCCTGCCTGCCAGACGATTGCCGAGAAATTTGCAGATGACAATGATAATCTGATTTATGCGATTGCTACGCCGGCGGCGCAGGCAGCTGCCGCGGCAACAACAGAAATTCCGATTGTAATTTCAGCCGTTACAGATCCGGCAGGCTCAGGACTTGTGGCATCCAATGATGCACCCGGCGGCAACGTGACCGGCACTTCCGATCTTACGCCGGTAAAGGAGCAGATTGATCTCCTCAGGAAGCTGCTTCCGTCTGCAAAAAAAGTAGGCATACTTTACTGCACAGCAGAATCAAATTCTGCAATCCAGGTTAAGATGGCCAAGGAAGCCTGTGATGCTGCCGGTCTTGAAGCAAAGGAATATTCCGTATCTTCATCAAACGAGATCCAGACGGTTGTAGAATCCATGATCGGCAATGCAGATGTAATTTATACGCCGACGGATAATACCATTGCTGCGGGTATGTCCACGGTTTCCTCTGTTGCAACGGACCATAAAATTCCGATTATCTGCGGCGAGGAAGGACAGCTGGAGGGCGGCGGACTCGCAACATACGGAATTGACTACTACCAGCTTGGCTATATGGCAGGAGAACAGGCGGTTTCCATACTCAGGGACGGCAGGAAACCTGCCGACATCCCGATCGGCTATCTTTCCGCAGACAAGTGCAAGCTCTCTGTAAATCAGGATGCAGCGGATGAACTGGGGATTGACACATCCGTTTTAAAGTAATATAAGAGGATTAGCATAAGCAATCATAATCAGGAGGCAACCGATGAGCGGTTTACTTGCATCACTACTTGGCGCGGTTTCACAGGGACTGTTATGGTCTCTGATGGTACTTGGCGTTTACATTACCTTTAAGCTTCTGAACATAGCAGATATGACAACAGATGGCTCTTTTGCACTGGGCGGATGTGTCTGCGCCATGCTGATGATCCATGGAACGGATCCGACGGTGGCAGTGATCATAGGCTCTCTTGCAGGCGGTGCGGCAGGTGCTGTTACCGGTGTCCTTCATACCTTTTTCGGGATTCCGGCCATTCTTGCCGGGATTCTCACCCAGATTTCACTCTGGTCCATCAACCTGAGAATCATGGCAGACAAGTCCAATCAGTCCATTAACAAGATCCCTTCGGTGATTACCTTCTGGGCAGATCATTTCGGACTGACACAGTCGCAGGCTTCTCTTGTCGTAGGCATTATTGTTGTGGTTCTTGCAGTAGCTGTTCTATACTGGTTTTTCGGAACCGAGCTCGGTGCCGCACTCCGGGCAACCGGCAATAATGAGGATATGATCCGTGCACTCGGCGTTGATACGAATGTCTCCAAGATGCTCGGTCTGATTATCGCCAATATCCTGGTCGGACTATCCGGCGCCCTGATCTGTCAGTCAACAAAGTATTCTGATATCGGTATGGGAACCGGTGCCATCGTAATCGGTCTTGCTGCCATCGTAATCGGAGAGGTGCTTTTTGCCAGAGTTAAAAACTTTGCACTGAAGCTCTTGTCGGCTGTTGTCGGCTGTGTGATTTATTTCCTGATCCGTGCCATTGTCCTGCGTCTCGGAATGAAGGCAAATGACATGAAGCTTCTGTCGGCAGTGATCGTGGCACTGGCTCTTTGTGTTCCGGTTGCCATGGAAAAAATCAAAGCGGCAAGAGCTTACCGGGAGAATGTTACGGATGAAGAGGCAGATGCGCAGATGCCTTCTGATACAGATGAGGGAGGTGCAAACTGATGCTGGTGATTTCCAATGTCAGAAAGACCTTTAATAAAGGTACGGTAAATGAAAAGAGAGCACTGCAGGGAATTAATCTGACGCTCAATGACGGTGATTTCGTAACCATCATCGGAGGCAACGGTGCAGGCAAGTCTACGCTTCTGAACATGATTGCAGGAGCATATCCGGTGGATTCCGGCGTGATTGAGATCAACGGTGAGAATATTACCAAAAAGCCGGAGTTCAGGAGAGCCAAATATATCGGCCGTGTTTTCCAGGATCCGATGAAGGGAACTGCTGCAGACATGCAGATAGAAGAGAATCTGGCACTTGCCTTCCGGAGAGGCAACAAGCGCAGACTGAGATGGGCTGTCACAAAGAAGGAGAGAGAGTACTACAGAGATGCCCTCGAGCGTCTCGGACTCGGACTGCAGGGACGTATGACCTCCAAGGTGGGCCTGCTTTCCGGCGGACAGAGACAGGCACTGACACTTCTGATGGCGACGCTTAAAAAGCCGCAGCTTCTGCTTCTTGATGAGCATACAGCTGCGCTGGATCCAAAGACAGCTTCCAAGGTTCTGAAGCTGACGAGGGAGATTGTCGAGGGAGATCATCTGACAGCGCTGATGGTAACACATAACATGCATGATGCCATTGCGATCGGAAACCGTCTGATCATGATGGATAACGGAAGGATCATCTATTATGTGGCGGGAGAAGAAAAGAAAAAACTGACTGTAGAGGATCTGCTGAAGAAATTTGAGGAAGCATCCGGCGGCACATTCGCAAATGACCGTATGATACTTGCCAGATAAACAGGCGTATGACCGTCGGACTTGTGCCGGCGGTCAACTTGCGTTATAATGGAACGCGATCGTTTTCAAATCGCGCTGTATTGAACCGGCCGTTCCAGATCGTATATTCCTATCCACAAAAGGAAAAAGAATGAATGAAAAAACCCAATATTAAAATCAAAACAACACCGGCCAGCGAGCGTGACCGTAAAATCATAAGAACCTCGGCGATTGTGTTTGCAGGTCTTCTCCTTCTGCTGACTGCAAGTCTTGCGGCAGTGCACGGCAGCAGATGGCAGGCACCGGAAACCAGAGAAGCGACCGGATCGGAAATTGCAACCGGATCCGCAGCCGGCAAAGACAAATCCACCGCATCGGAAATAGAGGACATAACAGGAAAGCTTACGGCAGATACGGCAAAGAAGGTAATTGCCGCCTATGATCATCTGGGAATTATTGACTGCAGCGGCTATATCAATTTCCGTTCGGCACCGAGCCAGAACGACATAACCAATATAATGGGCAAGCTCTCGGACGGTGCGGCTGTCAACATAACGGATGAGAATCCGGAAGGTGCGGATGGTTTCATGCATGTTATTTCCGGCAGCATGGATGGATATGTTGCAAAGCAGTATGTAAAAACCGGAGAGGACGCAGCAAAGCTTGCAGCCGGTCTGATCAGGCCGAGAGCAACTGTTATTGTTGATAAGCTGCGGATCCGTTCAACACCGGAGATAGCAGACGGAAATACGATCGGTTCTGCGGCAGGCGGCGAGAGGTATGAGGTGATCGGCAGATCCGGTACAGACTGGATTCAGGTCAGGATCGATAATATTGACGGTGTGGACTCGGCATATATGTCTGCAGATCCGGAAAATGTTTCGATTGCCTATGGACTTGATGAGGCAAGAACCTTGAATCTGCGCCAGAAGGTTTTGAATATGTATGATAATCTCGGTGTTTCCAAAGCCGGAGATTATATCAATATCCGCAAAACTCCGTCAGAAGACGGAATCAGCAATATTGTCGGCAAGTTCCCGGGACATGCCGGCGCCAATATCCTCGGCGAGGAGAACGGCTGGTATAAGATCCAGTCCGGCAAGGTTACCGGGTATGTCCGTGCGGATCTTGTTGCAACCGGTCAGGAGGCGCAGGATCTTGCTGTCAGCAATGCATCGGTTATGGCAATTATCAATACAGATTCGCTGAATGTCCGTTCGGATCCGTCCACAGATTCGCAGGCCTGGACACAGGTCACCAAGGATCAGCGTTATAATGTTGTAAACCAGCTGGACGGATGGGTACAGCTGGAGCTGGATACAGGCGATGATGAGGACAGCGAGCAGGGAGCCTATGTTTCCACGAGAGACAACAATGTTGAGGTTACCTATGCGCTGCCGCAGGCTGTTGAGTATTATCCGGCGGTTGAGGCCGCGAATGCTGCCGCTGCCTTCCGGAATCAGGTTGTCAATTTTGCCTGTCAGTTTGTCGGAAACCGGTATGTCTGGGGCGGTACATCTCTTACGCATGGCTGCGACTGTTCAGGATTCACGCAGTCCGTACTCAGGAATTTCGGCGTTTCGGTGCCGAGAGTTTCAAGAGACCAGGCCAGAACCGGGGCACAGGTATCCAGTGCAAATATGCGTCCGGGCGATCTGATCTTTTATGCAAACCGGTCAGGAACGATTAATCATGTGGGTATGTATATCGGAAACGGCCAGGTTGTAAACGCCGCATCCACAAGATCAGGAATACGTATTTATCGCTGGAACTACAGGACGCCGGTGGCAATCAGAAATGTGATCGGAAACTGAGCTGACATTTTGAAGCATAAGGAGGCAGAGTATGGAGGAGCAATTTGTAATCAGCTGTTGTTCAACGGTGGATATGACACTTGCATGGTGCAGGGAAAGAGAGGTTTATCCGGTCAGCTTCCATTTTGCACTGGGAGCGGACAATTACCTTGACGATTTCGGCCAGTCGCTTGCACCGCAGGAAATATACCGCCGCATGCTGGCCGGAGAGGATGCCAAAACCTCTCAGGTAAACGTAGAGGAATATGAGCAGCATTTCCGTAAATTCCTGCAGGAAGGGAAGGACATTCTGCATATTACTCTGTCCTCCGGTATTTCCGGCACGATCAATTCCGCACGTATCGCGGCAGAGGACATGGAGGAGGAATTTCCGGGCAGGAAGGTTATCATCATTGATTCGCTCTGTGCTTCCTCCGGCTACGGTCTTCTGGTAGATAAGATCTGTGACCTCAGGGATGCGGGGAAAAGTCTGGAGGAGCTGCGGGACTGGACAGAAGCCAATAAGAGGCTGGTTCAGCACTGGTTTTTCTCTACTGATCTTACTTTTTACATCAAAGGCGGGCGTGTTTCAAAAACTGCCGGCTTCATCGGAAATGTACTGAATATCTGTCCGCTTCTGGATGTGGATCAGAACGGTACACTGCAGCCGAGAGAAAAAGTCAGAACCAAGAAGAAGGTTATTGAGCGTACGCTGGAAAAGATGACAGAGTATGCACAGAACGGAACGGACTATGACGGAAAATGTTTTATCTGTCAGGCAGAGTGCTATGATGATGCAAGGAAACTTGCAGATCTGGTAGAAGCGCGGTTTCCTAAACTGAACGGGAAGGTGATGATATACCCGATCGGAGCGACCATCGGCTGTCATACCGGCCCAGGAACCATTGCACTTTTCTTCTTCGGAAAAGAACGGGTAT
>CAZPEW010000033.1:8665-15701 GCA_964585695.1 uncultured Lachnospiraceae bacterium | reverse complement strand
TTCCATCAGCTGGTATTCCGTCTTCTCCGGATCTGCAGAATCCGCAAGGCCCAGCCGGTTGGAAATCCGCTTCACATGTGTATCCACCACAATGGAATCCTTATGATATATATTTCCGAGGATCAGGTTGCCGGTCTTCCGCCCGACTCCCGGCAGCTTCGTCAGCTCCTCAATGGTATCCGGCAGAATCCCGTTGTACTGATCGCAGAGAACCGCCGCGCAGGCCTTGATATTTCTGGCCTTATTATGATAAAAACCGGTCGAATGTATATCCTCTTCCAGTTCCTTCAGATCACAGTCCGCAAAGTCCCTGAGTGTTCTGTATTTTTTAAACAGCTGCTCCGTCACCATATTGACACGTGCATCTGTGCACTGCGCCGACAGAATCGTCGCAAACAGAAGCTGCCATGGCGTCTCACTCTGCAGAAAAATCATTGGATGATCTCCATAATGCTCATCCAGCCGCCGCATGATTTCCCGCACACGCGCCTCCCGCTTCTTTTTTGTTTCACCTTTAATATACATAGTCGCTCCTTTATCAGCCGTCTGCACGGCATCATCCCTTTGCACAAGGCATGTCAATGCCGCCCGCCATAACAGACCTCCCGGAAAATCGCCCGCCTTGCAGCCGGCGCAATCACAGCTCCAGCTCAATGCGGCGCCCGCTCCTCTGATACTGGTAATATCGGATCCCGGCCGCATCCAGCATGCGCATCGAGGCCTTGGTCGCCGGTGTATCGGCATACTTGTTCTCCCCGTAGATCATGGTCTTGATTCCGCACTGGATAATCGCCTTGGCACACTCATTGCACGGAAAAAGCGTCACATAAATCTTGGAGCCCTCCAGCGAGCCCCCGCGGTAATTGAGGATCGCATTCAGCTCGGCATGTGTCACATAAAAATACTTGGCATTGTATGGGTCATCCGCTGCATGGATCTTTGTCCACGGAAACTCATCATCGGAGCAGCCGACCGGCAGTCCGTTGTAGCCCATCGAAAGGATTTTGTTTTCCCTGCTCACGATGCAGGCGCCTACCTGTGTGTTGGGATCCTTGGAACGCTTCGCCGACATCATGGCAACGCTCATAAAATACTCATCCCAGGTGATATAGTCCTGTCTCTTTCCGCTCGCTTCCATAAAAGCCTCCTGTGTATCCTTACTGTTCTATGATAATTTCCGACATCCCGGCCGCCTTCCGCATCCGGTTCATAAGCGCAAAGCCTACGCCTCTGTCGGAATAGCTTTCCGCGAATATCTCCTGCACGCCGTCCTCATCAAACTTCCGGAGTACACGGAAAAGATTGTGCGTCATGGACAGGGGATCAAGCCGGGAGCCCAGTACCTGAATATCTGCTGCAGCTCCGGCATACTCCGCTTCTGTTTCCCGGCAGCAGATGATACCGACCTTTCTGCCGGCTTCCAGCGCCGCCTCTGTCTCTCTGCGGATCCGCGCTGCAACCAGCCGGTCGGCTTCCGCCCGTTCCTCCGCACTGACTCTGAAATCCTTTTTCTTCAACAGTGCGGTGACTGCAAGCGACATCCTTGCATTCGGCGCATAATGCCGGTATTTCATGCCGGGAGCCTTTGGATGCACACCCTCGCTTACAGAGCCGGCTATGATCGCAGGATCAATCTCCACCGTTTTCCCCAGCGTTTCACTGAGCTCCTCAACCGTAATGGCACCCGGACGCAGCAGCGTCGGTCTGTCTCCGGTCAGGTCAATGATTGTGGATTCCACACCGATTCCGACCGGTCCGTCATCAAGAATCATATCGATCTTACCGTCGAGATCATGCATTACATGAGCCGCCTCTGTCGGGCTCGGTTTCCCCGAGGTATTGGCAGACGGCCCCGCAATCGGGAGTCCTGCCGCATTGATAAAAGCAAGCGTACATTTGTTTTCCGGACAGCGGATTGCAACCGTACCGAGTCCGCCGGTTGTCTCCGGCGGAACAATCTCCGACTTCGGCAGGATAATGGTGAGCGGCCCCGGCCAGTATGTCTCCATCAGCCTGCGCGCATCCTCCGGAAATGCCGATACAAGCGGCTTCACCTGTTCAATTGATGCGACATGCACAATCAGCGGATTGTCCGAGGGACGTCCTTTTGCCGCATAAATTTTGCGGGATGCCTCCGGATCCAGTGCATTTCCGCCGAGTCCGTATACAGTTTCGGTCGGGAATGCCACGAGTCCGCCGCGGCGTATGATTTCTGCCGCTTCCTCTATGCCGCTGATATCCTTGATGATTGTCTTCATTCGCTTAAGTCCTTCTTCCTTGCCGGAATATGCCGGCAGCCGGATTCGTGCTTTTAGAAAAGCGCACGGCCGCACAGCTCCTGCTTTTTTCTTTAAATCAACGCACTGTTCTTACTTCTGATTGAGATTCAGAATATTCCAGAAGTCTGCCGGCTCCTGCGTCAGCTTCCACGCTGCAACACCGCCGACACCTGCCGTGCGGATATGATCCAGCTTCAGCTGCATGGATTTTTCATCCTCCATCCAGACCTTTTTGACGGCATCTCCCTCCTGGAGACTGCCGACATTCTGCCCTGCAGTGTCATCCCATGTCAGCTGCACCTTATTGGTCTCTGCCCATTTCAGCGCGTCCGCTGCGCCAAGCGCATCCGAGCTCGTTTTACCCCCCTTGGTTATCCAGACACGTGTATAAAACGGAACGCCGATGATTACCCGGGATTTATCGATCACAGCCGCTGCTTCCTGGATGCCCTTGTCCACATAGCCGATGGAAGCGACCGAACCGGCATCTCCGCCGGCATAATGCTCGTCATAGCACATGATCACAACATAATCGCAGTAGACACCGAGCTCCTCGATATCATAATAGCTGTTGAACTCATACGGAACATAGGTGTCCGCAGAGAGGATGACACCGGCATTCCGGCAGGCCACCGAGAGCTCCCGCATAAACTGCACATACGCCCGGCCCGCATCTGACGGGACCTGCTCAAAATCAATATTCAGTCCGTCTATCCCCGTCTTTTTAACCACATCCATCAGTCCGGAAATCAGCTGCGCACGCTTCCCCTGGGACGGGAACAGCGAAGTCTCATCAATATCGCCGAGATCAAAGTTATTGACCGTTGCCCATACCTGGTAGCCCTTTGCATGTGCAGAAGCAACATACTCTGCGGATGCATAGCTCATAAAATCACCGTCATTGCTGGAAAGCACAAACCAGGTAGGCGCAATAACATTCATGGATGCAGCATTCGCCGTCGCATCGGCAAAAGTAGCATTCGCCGAGAGATTCGTCACCTGATGGAAGCCCAGTACAACCTTGGAACCATCCTGACGCGTGATGTGCGTATAATCCGGTGCACTGAAATCCGATACCGGCGTTACATCCTTGATATCGCTGAGCCTTTTGTTCCGCACATAGCCGATGAAGCCATCCTGCGTGGAAACCTCTGACCAGCTGTCCATCGTATTAAGAACGGTAACCGTATCCCCCTGGGACAGACTCGTCAGAACCGGACTCTTGACACCGCCCTTGAGACGCACCTGCTCCTTCTTGTTAATAACAGCCTGCGTTTCCGCCTTCCAGTCATTATATATAAAAATACGTTTCTGGTCCGTATCGGTATGCGCATGGTACCGGATGTCCGTATATTTCTTTATAAAATCCACATTCAGATACAGTGTATCCCCGTCTGCCATAAATGCAAGCGAGCCATCCAGCAGCGTATCACCGATGCTGGTCGCCACAGTCTCTGTCGGCAGCGAATACAGAAACTGCTGGCTGTCCGACTCCCAGTAAAAGCGGCGGTTCAGATGGTCTCTCACCCAGTTGAACGGCAGAAAAACAGATCCGTCCTGCACCTTGGCAAGCACCTGCAGATCATCCTGCTTTGCTCTCTCATCATTGAGATAAACCAGTGCAGTATTGCCGGTAACACCGAAATACTCCTTGAGATCCGCCGGTTCCTTGCTCGGTGCATATTTTTTATAATACACATAGCCGCCGGCAGTTCCGCCGAGGATCAGAATACAGAGCAGAAAAATAATCAGCGGCAGCACCGAATGTTTCCGTCCGCCTGTTCTCCTGCGGCTCGATGACCGCACATCCTCTGTTTTCCGGCTGTTCCCGTCCTTTTTGCCGTTTGCCTCTGCCTTCCCGTTTTCCTCGGTTTTCCCGTTTCCGTCCTGATGCATGAATTTCCTCCCGGGATCAGATAATCTCTCCCATTTCTGCAAGCTTCTGTGCCTGCGATGCCGTGATCAGCGGTTCAATCACCTCATCCAGGTCGCCGTTTAAAATCTTATCGATGGAATACAGTGTCAGCTTGATGCGGTGGTCCGTAACTCTCCCCTGCGGAAAATTATACGTACGGATCTTTTCCGAGCGGTCCCCGGAGCCAAGCTGCGAGCGTTTCTCATCCGCCATTTTCTGATGCTGTTCATTATACTCTATTTCATAAAGCCGCGCACGGAGCAGCCGCATCGCCTTTTCTCTGTTCTGCAGCTGCGAACGCTCCTCCTGGCAGGCGGCAACCAGTCCCGTCGGGATATGGATCAGCCGGACTGCTGATGACGTTTTGTTGATATGCTGTCCGCCGGCACCGGAAGAACGGTATACCTCCATCCGGATATCCGCAGGATCAATCTCCACGCTTACATCCTTGACCTCCGGCATCACTGCAACCGTTGCCGTTGAAGTATGGATTCTGCCGCTGCTCTCCGTCTCCGGAACACGCTGCACCCGGTGTACTCCGGCCTCATATTTCAGGCGGGCATAAGCGCCGTTTCCGTTTACAATAAACACGATTTCCTTATAGCCGCCGAGCTCCGATTCATTAAAGGACAGAAGCTCCGTCCGCCAGCCGCGTTTTTCCGCATATGCCATATACATCCGGTAAAGTGTCCCTGCAAACAGGGCCGCTTCCTCCCCGCCGGCACCGCCGCGGATTTCCATGATAATGTTGCCCTCATCATTCTCATCCTTGGGGATCAGCAGAAGCTTCAGCTCCTGCGCAAGATCTTTCTGCTGCTTTTTGGCATTCTGCAGCTCCTCCTTGGCCATTTCCGTAAGCTCCCGGTCGCTCTCCGATGCAAGCATTGCCAGAGCATCCTGCTCATCCTGCTGTGCGCGGAGATATTTCTGATAGGTTGTATGGATCGGCTCAAGATCCGCCTGCTCCTTCATCCGCTTCCGGTATTTCTCCGGATCATTCATGATATCCGGCTCCGAGAGGCTCTTTACAACCTCCTCATAATGTCTAGACAAATCCTCCAGACGCTCAAACATAGACTTCTCCCTCGTTCATTTCCTTATGCTTTTCTGCCCATGACCACCCGGTCCTGCCCGGCAAGATCTCTGCAGATTCCCACCCCGGTAAATGCATTTTCCCTGAGCAATGCACTGACGTCCGCTCCCTGGTCATACCCGATCTCCAGGAAAAGCCAGCCGCCGTGCTTTAAATAGGCAGGTGCTTCCGCTGCAATGATCCGGTAGAAACGAAGTCCGTCCGCATCTCCATCCAGTGCAATCCGCGGCTCATGATCCCGTACCTCCGGCTCCAGCGTATCCACCACTGCACTCCGGATGTACGGCGGATTGGACACGATCACGTCAAAATACGCCGTATCCCCGCATCCTCTGTCCCGCAGATACTCCGGCGCTTTCCTCTGCATCCTCCGCATTCTCCCCGGAAGCCTGCCTCGTCACCGCTGCTGTCCCCTTCTGCAGGATGTCCTCCGGCAGCAGCGCTGCTGCATTCTTACCGGCAATTTCCAGCGCGGGAGCAGAGATATCCACCGCAAGCGTTTCCCGGAAGGTGCCGTATTTTGCGAGCGCAATGGCAATACAGCCGCTGCCGGTGCAGATATCCAGGAGCTTCTCCGCTGACCTGTCCACCTTTTTAAGCACTTCATCCACCAGCGTTTCCGTATCCTGCCGCGGACTCAGCACCGCGTCGCTGACAGTAAAATCCATTCCGTAAAATCCGGCTGTTCCGAGGATCTGCTGCAGCGGGATCCGCGCCGCCCGTTTTTCCGCAGTCCGGCGGAAGCTCAAAAGTGCCTCTTCCCGCAGAGAACGGTCCGGAATCACCTCATTCAGTTCCTTTTCCTCCAGAAAGAGGAAATGCGCTGTATCCAGATGAAATGCATGCAGAAGAAGCACCCGCGCATCGTACTGCGGATCCGGTACATTCGCCTGCTCCAGTCTTGCTGAAGCTTCTCTGAGAAGTGTGCGGAGTGTCATCCTGCCTCGTTTCCGAAATGCTCCTCCTCGAAGCGCTTCCAGTCAAATACCTTTTCCACCGCCGCAATGGCAACCTCAATCTGCGCATCATCCGGTTCTCTGGTGGTCAGCCCCTGCATCCACATACCGGGAATAAACAGGATTCTGGTAAGCGCATTGTCATGCGTTCCCACAAACCGCAGCACCTCATAGGAAATACCGGCAATCACCGGAATCAGGATGATCCGGGACAGAAACCGCAGCAGGACGCCGTCCACGCGGATGACCATAAACAGAAGAATCGAAATCAGCATGACATACACGATAAAGCTGGTTCCGCAGCGTTTATGCTCCTTGGAGGATACTGCAACATTCCGCACCGTCAGCGGAAGTCCGTGCTCCACACAGTTGATGCACTTATGCTCCGCGCCGTGATACTGGAAAGTCCTGCGGATATCCGGCGTCCGTGAAATAAGCTTGATGTAAATGATAAACAGCAGCACCCGGAACAGTCCCTCCAGGAAAGCAATCAGTGTCTCCGAATGCAGCACCGGCCGCAGCAGCCCGACCGCAAAGGTCGGAAAAAGCACAAACAGCAGAATGGCGATCAGAAAGGAAAACGCAATAACCGCACCGGAAAGCACTGCCTCCAGTTTCTCTCCGAAAACCCTGTCCAGCCAGCGCTCAAAGGCAGATGGCTTTTCATCCGGATCATCCTCAAAAAAGCTCGCCGAATAGCTCAGGCACTTCATCCCGAGCACCATGGAATCCGCGAATGAAAAAATGCCGCGGACAAACGGTACCTTTAAAAATGGATACCTGTCTGTCAGTG
>CAZPEW010000033.1:7281-8655 GCA_964585695.1 uncultured Lachnospiraceae bacterium | reverse complement strand
GAAATATATCTGTCTTCTTTAACAAAAATGGTTCCGTCCGGCTTCCGCACGCCTACGGCATAGCTCTCGGCATTTTTCATCATAATGCCCTCGATGACGGCCTGTCCGCCGATACCGCAGTAAACCTGCTGTCTGCAGCCGTCCTGCTTCTTCTGTCCTGCCGGACTGCCGGAATCTATCTGCTTTTTCTGCTCCATTTGCACCTCTTTTTCTTTAATTTAAAACTGGTGCCGGACACTCTGCTTCCGTGCCAGACACCAGTCTTTCTGCCTTATGTTCTCATTTCACGGAAAAGGTCGCCGGTACCTGGTTTCCCGCAAGATCCGATACAAATACCTGAATGCTGTCTGACTTCATCGAGAATGTCACCTCACCGGATGTCTTGTTGACATCGGTCGGCTTTACATTGTCCCCGTCCGCATCCACGCCATAAATCGAATCATAATCCACACCTGACTGCGTGTCCGAGACCTTGAATTCAAGATAACCGGATCCGAGATCCACCGAATCCTCATCAATAAGCGGTGCGGTTTTATCCAGCAGGTTTACCGGAATATGCTCCACCTTCTGCATGCCGTTGATCGACTGGACAAGAACCGTCAGTGTTCCGTTGTCCGTCACGGATGCGATATAATTGCTGCCGTCCCTGCTGAGCGGAACCGCAACGCCCTCCATGGATGCCTGCAGCGTCTTAAGAGGAAGCAGCGAATGTATCTGAATCTGCATTGTTGCTGTCTTGTAATCCTTGGTATCCGGATCATCATAGGTGATTTTAGGTGATGCGATCACCAGGAAAAGAATAATGCCGTTGATGATCAGATAAGGAATCAGAAATCCGATGAAAAAGCGGAAAGCACCGCTCTTCGGTTCATTCTGAACCAGTCTGCCATGCGCATCATATTTCAGTCTGGGCCTTGACGCATTGTTGTACTGCTGCTGTTTTGCCATATCTGCCTCGTTTTTATTCCGTACCGCCTGAAAAGGCGGCTGTTCTGTCCTGTTCTGTAGCCATGCCGGCTGTAAAAATATCATCCGACAGTTCAATACAGTATAGCAAAAACCAGCTTGCGTTACAAGCATGAACTTGTTATACTGATTTTGTATAATTTTAGGTTATTTCACAGGTTCAGTCATTCATATTCTATTGTTTCTATACCGTTTGTTCCGGTACATGTTTCAATAAAGTTTGTATTCTTTTGAATTTTTCATACGATCAATCCAAATCAAAATATTATTTATTATCAAAAAGCGATACCAGGAGGTTTCATGAAAACAGAACAGAACAGTGATGCCATTGCTGCAGTAAGCAAAAAAAGAGGCAGACCGGCAAAGAAAGCCGTTCAGGATGATACTGTGGAAATTTCTGCAGCAGCA
>CAZPEW010000033.1:0-7271 GCA_964585695.1 uncultured Lachnospiraceae bacterium | reverse complement strand
TACGCAGGAAAAGTACCGGTACAGCGGAAAAAACCGTCCGTAAAAGAACCGTCAGAAAAACCGCCGGCCGCCAGGATACAGCCGAAGCAGCAGCGGATAAATCCGTAAATGAAGTAAATAGTGCAGCCGGCAGCACATCTGCAGATACAGCGGAAAAAACATCCGCCGTACATGAAAAAAGCGAAGCCGCAAAGCCGGACGGAAACAGCACCGCAAAGCCGGCTGCATCTGCCGGAAGGCGTGGCCGCAGACCGGCTGCCGCAGCCGGCACCGTCGGGAATCCGGAGGAGACCGCATCCTCCCGTCCCAGAACTGCTGCAAGGCAGCATACCGCGCAATCTGTCCGCAGCACACGTACTGCACGCGGCACGGCACACAATATGCCTGCACATGAAGAAAACGCTGCAGCAGCCGCTCCCGTTCTCACTTCCGCTCATACTTCTGCTCATACTCCCGGCATAAGCGCAGGAAATACCGCTGCCCCTGAAAGCGCCTCCGGAATTTCTGCGGGCGCTCCAGTTTCAGGTATTCCGGTTTCGGGTATTCCGGTTTCGGGCAACTCAGCAGCGGGTACTTCGTCTGCAGCCGCACCTGCTGCCGGATCTCTGACTTCCGGATCACAGGGCGCGGTGCCTCAGGCACCGGCCGCAGCAGGACCTGTCACTGCCGGAAGCAGTGCAGTTTCCGCTGCAGCCTCATCTGCGCAGCCGCACCAGAGACCGGTGACACCGGAGGGCACGGAAATCCGCATGCCGGACGGGAAATCTGTCGGTGGAATCCTTGAGCTGATGCCGGACGGCTTCGGCTTCATCCGCTCGGAAAACTTCCTGCCCGGAGATAATGACGTATATGTCAATCCGTCTCTCATCAAGCGTTACGGACTCCGCACCGGCGATGTAATCCGCGGTATTTCCAAATCCAGGAATCCGCAGGAGCGTTACAATGCGCTCATGTTTATTGAAACTGTCAATAAACAGCCGCTGTCAAAACTCAGCCACCGTACCAGCTTTGAGAACCTGACACCGATTTTTCCAAACCAGCGTATCCATCTGGAAACAGATGGCGTAAAAGCTCCGGTTGCGTTGCGCGTTCTGGATCTGCTTGCCCCGATCGGAAAAGGACAGCGAGGCATGATTGTATCGCCTCCGAAGGCCGGCAAAACCACACTTCTCAAGCAGGTTGCCAAGGCAATTGTCCGGAATGAGCCCAAGATGCATCTCCTGATTCTCCTGATAGACGAGCGTCCGGAGGAAGTAACCGATATGAAGGAAGAAGTCGAGGGCGGCATGGTACAGGTAATCTATTCAACCTTTGACGAAACACCGGAGCATCACAAGCGGGTTGCAGAAATGACGATCGAGCATGCCAAGCGTCTGGTCGAGCAGGGAGAGGATGTAACCATCCTTCTTGATTCCATCACCAGACTGGCAAGAGCCTACAACCTTGTCGTTCCCGCCTCCGGCAGGACACTCTCCGGCGGCCTGGATCCTGCAGCGCTGCATATGCCGAAGCGGTTTTTCGGTGCTGCACGGAACATCCGTGAGGGCGGCAGCCTTACCATCCTTGCAACAGCGCTCGTAGATACAGGCTCCCGCATGGATGACGTCATCTATGAGGAATTCAAAGGTACCGGCAACATGGAACTGGTACTCAACCGTGAGCTGCAGGAAAAACGCATCTTCCCGGCCATCGACATCCTGAAATCCGGAACCAGACGGGATGACCTGCTCCTCAGCGATCTGGAACAGAAAGCGCTGGATTATATCCACAAGCGCACCTCCGACGAGAAAAACAGCTCCGCCGTCGAGGAAGTGCTCCAGATGTTTGAACGGACAGAAAGCAACAATGACATCTGCCAGTTCCTCGTAAACAGCCGGCCGCTCACAAGACAGACCACCTCAAACCCCAATCTCGTCGTCAAGATCAACAGGTAATTGTCACGAGGAGGGCCCCGCCGCAAGGCGGGAAGAGCCCTGGTGACCTGCATATAAAAAACAAAAAAGCGGCACCGGATAAACCTATCCGATGCCGCTTTATTTTTTCTGTACCTGTAAGGCAGATACGCCGCAGAATAATTACTGCAGACCGAACTTCTTGTTGAAACGATCGATACGTCCCTTTGTGGAAGATGTCTTCTGCTGGCCAGTATAGAATGAATGGCACTTTGAACAAACCTCGACGTGGATCTCCGGCTTTGTTGAACCGGTTACAAATGTGTTGCCGCAGTTGCAGGTAACAGTTGCCTGATAGTACTTAGGATGAATTCCCTCTCTTGCCATAATAAACCTCTTTCTGCATGGTTCCCAACCATGCCAGCTCGTTTTCAGGCCCGTGCCTGATGACTTAGTATGCTTACTTCCATCCGGAATATACGGCCGATTGCCGTAAAGCCTAACTAGATTAGCATATTCCGTCTCAATCCGCAAGCATTTATTTTATTTCCGCACTGCGGTATTTATCTGTCTGCCGGCGTTTCCGGTACGGCGGCTTCTTCCGTTTTTACATCAGCTGCAGGTACCTCTGTCTCTGCATGTGCAGGTGCCTCCGTCTCCGTTTCTGTCTCTGCATGCGCAGGCGCCTCCTGATAGCGGCCGTACACGCCTACAATCTGGGAAATCACCTGCTTCTTCTGCTCCGTAAAAGCATCCGCTTTCATGCGCCACTGCCAGTTGCTTCCGCTTGTACCCGGCTGATTGATTCTGCCCTCTGCGCCGAGATTCAGATAATCGCCTGCGGGGATAATGACCGTATCCGCAATCGTCCCCATCGCAGTCTTGATAAGGAGCTCCGGCATTGCATTCCAGTCATTTCCGGATCTGGAGAGATACTGATAGATATAGTTCCGGATGCCATCCGGCAGTGTCTCAAACCAGTGGCGGAGCGTATCATTGTCATGCGTTCCCGTATAGCAGATGCAGTTCGGCGTCGTAAAGTTATGCGGCAGATAAGCATTGCCGGACCCGGCATCGAATGCAAACTGGAGCACCTTCATGCCCGGGAAGCCAGTCTCCTCCATCAGCGCCCGTACGGAATCTGTAATGACGCCCAGATCCTCCGCGATAATCGGCAGCTTTCTGGTTCCGAAATGCGTATACATCGCATTGAACAGGGACATGCCCGGTCCGTCAACCCATCTGCCGTTTTCCGCAGTTTCCTCTCCGTACGGAACTGAATAATACGCTTCAAAGCCCCGGAAATGATCCACCCGCAGTGCATCATAGAGAGAAAGACAGTACGTAAGACGGGCAAGCCACCAGCTGTAGCCTGTCTTTTTATGCATATCCCAGTCGTACAGCGGATTTCCCCACAGCTGTCCGGTCGCAGAAAAAGCATCCGGCGGCACACCGGCAACACTCTTTGGATGCGCCAGCGCGTCAAACTGGAACAGCTCCCGGTGCGCCCAGGCATCTGCCGAATCCGGCGCACAGTAAATCGGAATATCTCCGAGGATCTGTATCCCCTTTTCCGCGGCATATTTGCGGACCGCTGCCCACTGCTCCTCAAACTTCATCTGCACAAAAGCATGGAAGCCGATTTCCTTTTCATGAGATGCCCGGAATGCAGCCACCGCAGTCTTCCCGCAGTCCCTGAGCGCTTCCGGCCATACATTCCAGCTGGCTCCCTTTTCCTCTGTCTTGATCGCCATAAAGACACAGTACTCCAGTGTCTCCGGCCGCAGCTTCTTTACCAGATCCGAGGCATTGTTTCCCAGCAGCAGCCAGTTTTCATAAGCCTTAAAAAGGAGAGCCCGCCGGCTGTTATAGATTTTCTCGTAATCTATGCGGCATTCATCTTCTCCGGAATCTGCGCCGGCACAGTCTGCCTCGGTCAGAAGCTTCTCCTCTGTCAGCGTCTCCAGATCCACAAAATACGGATTTCCCGCGAATGCCGAGAATGACTGATAGGGGGAGTCTCCGAAACCGGTCGGTCCCATCGGCAGAACCTGCCAGACGGAATTGCCGGTCTCCGAGAGGAGATCAATAAATCTGAAAGCCTCTTTCCCCAGTGTACCGATTCCATATTTCCCCGGAAGAGAAAAAACCGGAAGAAGCATACCTGCTCTTTTCATACCCTTACCCCTTACGGCGCTTCCGTACAGCACCCGTCGTCTGCGGTGCCGCTGCATGCGCTGCGGCCTGCCTTCTGCCCGGCTTTGCATTCGCGCCTTCCTTTGTCTTTTTTGCTGCAGTCTTTCCTGCTGCCTTTACTGCTGTATCCTTAGCTTTTGTTTCTGCCGCTGTTTCCGCTGCCGCTTTGGCTGCCGCGAGCCGGCCGGCTCCTGTCTTTCTGCCGCCTGCCGTCTTTTTTGCCTTCGCCGGATTTTCCTCTGTCTCATCCGCCGGTGTCAGCTGATAGATGGTTGTCGACATCGCCGGGATATCAATATCTACGCAGTACGGACGCTCATCCCATTCCAGCTTTCTGGTTTTGTGTGTGGTTTTTTTAACCACGCCCTTTCCGCCGTATTTTGCATCGTCCGAGGAAAGCAGCACCTTGACGCCCGCCATGAAAGGAACACCGACCCGGAATTTAGGATGTGCGATATTATCAAAGTTGCTGACGACAAGAAGCGTCTCCTCCGGCTTTTCTGTCTTACGGATAAACATAACCATGCTGAATTCCTGATAAGAACAGTTGATCCACTCAAAGCCCTCCGGATAATAGTCAAACTTCCAGAGTGCCGGATGGCTCCTGTAAACCTCATTCAGATCCCGGACAAAAGACTGCGTACCGGCATGCACCGGATACTCGAGGAGATTCCATTCGAGCTCCTGCGCCTCGGACCACTCATCATACTGTCCGAAGTCCTGTCCCATGAACAGAAGCTTCTTGCCCGGATGCGTCCAGAAATAGCCATAGGCCGTGCGGAGATTCTCTGCCTTCTCTTCAAAGGTCTGTCCCGGCATCTTTGCCAGCATGCTGCGTTTGCCGTGCACCACCTCATCATGCGAGAAAACAAGCATGAAATCCTCCGAATAGTTATAGATCATCGAGAAGGTAAGCTGGTTGTAGCTGTTCTTGCGGAAGAACGGATCACACTCCATGTAGCCGAGGAAATCATTCATCCAGCCCATATTCCATTTCATATCAAAGCCGAGTCCGTCATCCTCAACCGAGCCGGTGATATTCGGCCAGGCGGTCGACTCCTCTGCGATCAGCTGTGTGCCCGGGAATTTCTTCCGGAACATGCTGTTCAGATGCTTCAGGAACTCAACAGCATCCAGGTTCTCATTTCCGCCGTACATATTCCGCGGTGCATCTCCGCCCTGGCGTCCGTAATCCAGATACAGCATGGACGCTACTGCATCCATGCGGATCCCGTCTGCATGATAGACATCTGCCCAGAACATGGCGCTGCCGATCAGGAAATTGGTGACCTCCTTCCGCGCATAATTAAAGATCAGTGTGCCCCAGTGCGGATGGGAAGCCCGGTTCGGATCCGGATCCTCATACAGTGCGCTGCCGTCAAACTGTGCCAGTCCCCAGCTGTCTCTCGGGAAATGTGCCGGTACCCAGTCCAGAATGACGCCGATGCCCTGCGTATGCAGATAATTCATAAAATACATGAAATCCTCCGGCGTTCCGAAGCGGGAGGTCGGCGCATAATAGCCGCTTACCTGATAACCCCAGGACAGATCCAGCGGATGCTCCATAACCGGCATCAGCTCGACATGGGTATAGCCCTCCTTCTTTACATAATCGGAAAGCTTTACGGCAAGCTCGCGGTAATTATAGAATTCGGAGCCGTTGACGCCGGTTCCGTCCTCGTTGATTTCCTGCTGCTTCCTTGCAAAAGATCCGAGATGCACTTCATAAACGGACATCGGGAGTTCCTTCTGATTTGCCTTTTTCTTTTCCTTCTCCCAGTCGCCGTCTGTCCAGGCAAAGCCCTTGAGATTCCGGACAACGGAAGCATTCGCCGGACGGAGCTCAAAGCCAAAACCGTACGGGTCGGTCTTTAAAAACGGCTCATGCCCGTGGAATCTGATTTCGTATTTGTAAAGACAGCCCTCTTTCAGATTCGGAACAAACAGTTCATACACACCGCTCTGGCCGAGACGCTGCATCATATGGCGTCTGCCGTCCCACAGGTTGAAATCGCCGACTACCGAAACACGCATGGCATCCGGTGCCCACACGGAAAACAGTACGCCCTGGGTTCCGTCGATGGTTGCGCAGTGTGCACCCATCTTTTCATATACATCATAAAAAATACCGGCTGCGAATTTCTTTAAATCCTCATTGGTATAGCCGGACGGGAAAGAATACGGATCTGCCGTTTCCTCCTGCGTGTCATTGTCATAGGTGATCCGCAGCGTGTATTTCGGGAGTTTCTCCTCCCATGCAGGCTTTGCCGGAATCAGTACGGCATAAAAACCGGCTTCATCTGCAAGCTCCATCGGATACTCGCTGTCCCCGCTCACACTGACGGTAATTGCCTTGGCGGTCGGAACAAATGCCTGAATCAAAAGTCCCCTGTCTGTAAGATGCGGCCCCAGGATATGCTTAGGCTCTACAGACTCCGCATAGGTTACCTCCTCTACATCAGCCCAGTTCATCATGTTATACAATTGATCTGTCATGACTCAGTCCTCCCGGATTTTATAGTTCTTTTCTTTTTTGGTTTATAGTTCTGATCAGGCACTGCGCGCAGCACCACTATGCTTCTTGCCTCTACGATCTTTTCCTGTGTTTCCACAGCCATCTCCCGGCCCTCCGGATAGATACCGTTCAGCTCCTCTGCGGCAGTGTCAATGGCAACAGCCCATTTCTTTCCGACCGGCGGATGCGCCATCTTAAACAGATGCTTCTCCCAGTGGAAATTGTAAAGCACAAGGAAGCAGTCATCTCCTGCATAGTCGCCGGCATACATTACACCGAGCTGCCGCCGGAAATTCTCAAGATCCGGCTGCCATGCATTCTCGCCATGGAAGCTGATATCCGGAATGCCGACGCTCTTATAGTCCAGATTCCGGAGCTCCTTTGGCTGATGGAACACACCGTGCTTCCTGCGGAAGGCGATCATGTACTGTGCGAATGCATACAGATCCCTGTTTTTCTCAAGCAGTCCCCAGTCCAGCCAGTTGATCTCATTGTCCTGACAGTACGGGTTGTTGTTGCCCTTCTGGCTGTGCCCGAATTCGTCACCTGCAAGGAGCAGCGGTGTCCCCTGTGAGAGAAGCAGCAGTGCAAAGGCATTCCGCAGCATCTTTTTACGGAGAAGCTTAACGTACTTTTTACGGCTCGGACCCTCTTCCCCGCAGTTCCAG
>CAZPEW010000032.1:15399-15714 GCA_964585695.1 uncultured Lachnospiraceae bacterium | reverse complement strand
ATCAAGGGATTTGCAGCATCTGCTATCCTCTTTGGCGTAGGCGTTGCACTTGCACTTGTTATCAACTATTCCAGCCCTAAGCTTCAGAGACAGGTTATCAGTGAGCTGGCTCCGGATATGATCAACGTTGTAATGATGGTTCTGGGCGCAGGCGTCCTGATGGGCGTTCTGAACGGACCTGCAAATGATGCCGGAGAGTATGTAGCCGGTATGTCAAATGCCATTGCCGTAATGCTTACAAATATTATCCCTGCATCTCTTGGAAGATATTTTGCAGTATTTATCGCAATTGTCAGTGCACCTGGTACATATCTC
>CAZPEW010000032.1:5890-15389 GCA_964585695.1 uncultured Lachnospiraceae bacterium | reverse complement strand
CGGCGTTCTGCCTCCACTGGCAGCAACTGCACAGGCTTATGGATTTACTTCCCTGCAGATCGGTTTTGCAGCTCTTATGGGACAGGCATTCCACTTCCTGAGCCCGCTGGTTCCGTTCATCTATCTGCTGATGGATCAGACTGAGATCACACTCGGTGAGTATCAGGGATATATTTTCCGCTGGTGCGTCGGAATCTTTGTAATCTTCATGGTCTGCGGCCTTGCACTCGGATATCTTCCGATTCTGTAAAGAGAAACCGCAGAAGTCAGAACAGTATGCAGTCCGCGGCATATACGGAGCTGCAGAAACAACTGAATGATGTCTCGCCTTCATCCCCCTAATTCAAGGCTTGACTAAGGGACCGGCGTCAGCTGCGTTTACGCAGCTGATACCGGTCCTGTTTTATTTATTGTTTTTGACCGTGCAGCAGCGGTGATTTGTGAAATATGATAATAATTTAACATGAAATAATTCATTTTCATGCAAATTAACATGTCGAATTCAACTAAATATGGTTGAAAATGCGTTCAATACAAGCAAAAACATGCTTACTTTGGTCGGAGATGTATGTAAAATAGTTAATAGATAAGCGATGGACAGTTCAAAAAACTGTTACAATTGCACAATTTATTATGGAGGATACTATTATGAAGAAAAGAGTTTTTTCAGCATTGATGGCAGGCGTTATGGTCGCATCACTTGCAGCATGCAGCCCGTCCCCGGAACCAGCGGCAACAACCGCAGCAGCAGGTGCAACAACTGCAGCCGCTTCTGAGACAACTGCAGCAGGTGCAGAAACGACCGCTGCAGCAGCAGAAACAACCGCAGCACAGACTGCAGCACCGGCTGATGTAGCAGGTGAGGACAAGAATACACTTTCTGTTTATGCATGGGACAAGAACTTCAACATTCCTGCATTAAAGGCGGCAGAAGCAGATTACAAGAAAAATGTAAATCCGGACTTCAAGCTGAACATTATCGAGCAGTCACAGTCTTCAGATGTTGAGAATGCCATTACGCTTGCAGGTTCTGCAGGTGACTACAGCACACTCCCGGATATCGTTCTTTTCCAGGATCATTACATCCAGAAGTATGTAACAGATTATCCGGATGCATGGCAGAGCCTTGAGGGCGCGGATGTCAAGTGGGATGATTTCGGAGCTGAGAAGCTTTCCTATTCAACGATCGGCGGCAAGCATTACGGAATGCCTGTAGACAACGGCACAGTAATTTTTGCATACAGAACCGACCTTTTAAAGGAAGCCGGATATACACTGGATGATGTAACAGGAATTACCTGGGACAAGTTCGCTGAGATCGGCAAGGCTGTTTACGACAAGACCGGCAAGTATCTCCTTTCCATGGACGGCAGCGGCAATGATCTGCCTTACATGATGCTTCAGGCTGAGGGTGTTTCCCAGTTCAAGGATGGCAAGCCTTATATCGCAGACAACGAAACAATGGTCAAGATCATCGAGGTTATCAAGAACCTGGTTGACAACAAGGCTCTTTATCTTGCAAATGACTGGTCGGATTATACAGATCAGACAATCGTAGGCGACATGGTAGCCGGTGTTATGAACGGAAACTGGATCATCCCTACTATTGAGCAGGTAAAGGAGAACTCCGGAAAGTGGGAGATCACTTCCATGCCGACACTGACAGGCAAGGAAGGCTATGCAGCTAACGGCGGTTCTTCCCTCTATATCACAGGCAACTGCAAGAATACAGATCTTGCCAAGGATTTCCTTGCAAAGACATTCGGCGGTTCCACAGAGACTTATGATGCAGCACTCCAGAACGGCGGCGTTATTACCTGCTGTATCTCAGCCGGCAAGTCAGACGTTTACAACAAGGGTGTTGAATATTTCAACAATCAGCCGATTTATGCAAAGATCGTAGAAATGGGTTCACATGTTCCTATCGTTGAGCAGAGTGATTATCACTATACATGCCGTGAGCAGGTTGCAGCAGCAATCCAGAACATCATCGGCGGTGCAGATATCAAGTCTTCTCTTAAGGACGCTGAGGATCAGGTAACATTCGCAATGGGCAAGTAATCAGCCAGATTTTTATTGAACCAAAGTCAGGCGGGGGATCGGTGGAGAACTGCCGGTCTCCCGCTTTTTTTCAGGAATCAGTCAAAGTATTTAAGAATCAGTCAATGTTTACAGGAATTAGTCAAAGGAGGACTGAAGTGAACAAGAATAAAAAGAGCATGGGCCTTTTGGCAAAGCAGTATGCAGCCGGATGGGTCTTCCTTGCACCGGCGACCCTTCTGATTGCCATCATGAGCTTCTACCCTATGGTGCAGGCGTTTATCACATCTCTGAAAAAGGGCTCCAGTGCCAATATGCAGTGGGCAAACCCGATTACCTTTAACTACACGCGTATGTTTCAGGATAAGCTGTTTATGAGATCAGTGGGAAATACCTTCCTGTATCTGATCATCGAGGTTCCGATCATGCTGATCCTGGCCATTCTGCTGGCACAGCTTCTGAATAACCGGGATCTTAAATTCAGAGGCCTGTTCCGTACGATGGTCTTCCTTCCATGTGCAACATCTCTGGTTTCCTATGCGCTGATTTTCAAGTCTCTGTTTGCAACACAGGGTCTTATCAACACCATACTGCAGAATATCGGGCTGACCAGCGATAACATCAATTTCCTGGGATCTCCGGCAACAGCCAAGGCGGTCATCATTATCGCCCTGATCTGGAGATGGACCGGCTACAACATGGTATTCTATCTGGCCGGACTGCAGAACATCGAATATTCCGTATATGAAGCGGCAAAGATTGACGGCGCAAACGGCTGGACAACCTTCTGGAAGATCACTGTTCCGCTTCTGAAGCCGGTAATCGTCATGACATTCATCATGTCCATCAATGGTACACTGCAGCTGTTTGATGAGTCTGTAAACCTGACAAAGGGCGGTCCTGCAAATGCCACGATCACCATGTCGCATTATATCTACAATAACTCCTTTGGCCAGGGTGTTGCGAACTTCGGCTATGCTTCTGCAATGTCCTTCTTCGTATTTATTCTGGTGGCAGTTCTTGCAGCAATCAATCTGAAAGTAGGTGACACACGTGACTAAGACAAAGACAAACACATCTGCAATTCAGAAAAGACTGATTCCAAGCTACATCTTTCTGATTCTCTGGTCCTTTATTTCCGTATTTCCGCTTTACTGGATGTTTACCGCGGCAACCAATACCTCTGTGGAGGTAGCACGGGGCAAAATTGTTTTCGGTACCTATGCGGCAAAGAACTTTGCCAATCTTTTAAAGAGTGAACCGCTCTGGAAATCCATGGGCAACTCCTTTTTCTACTCGATCATCCAGACAGTGCTCTGTCTCCTGATCTGTTCACTTGCCGGATTCGGCTTTGAGCTGTACCATGATAAATTAAAGGACAAGCTCTTTTCCGTTCTGCTGCTGGCAATGATGATTCCGCAGGTGGCAACCATGATTCCGCTGTTTAAGATGATTTCGGCAGGACATCTTCTGAATTCTGTATGGGCATTTATCCTTCCGTCCATTGCAACACCTTTCATGATCATGATGTTCCGTCAGAATTCCAGAAACTTCCCGGTCGATATCATGGAGGCGGCAAGACTCGATGGCCTCAGTGAGTTTGAGATCTTTTACAAGATGTATCTTCCGGTTATGAGATCTACCTATGCCGCAGCTGCAGTTATTACCTTCATGGGTGCATGGAATTCCTACCTCTGGCCGAAGGTTGTCATGCTGGACAACTCCGCGCAGACCATGCCTATGCTGATTGCCAACCTGGCGGCAGGCTATACCATTGATTACGGAATGCTGATGATGGGCGTACTTTTCTGCTCAATCCCGACGATGATCATCTTCTTTATCCTGCAGAAGCAGTTTGCAGAAGGTATCACCGGTGCTGTCAAGTAATGAACAGAAGATAAAAGAGAGGAGATAATCCGGGGGCTGTGTAAAACGCAAATGATCTATTGATACGTTTTATGCAGGTCCCGGATTTTTATGACCATGACAGAATTTGATTTCAACATAGTGAAGGATCCAAAGGTATTTAAGGTAAACTGTCTGAGCGCACATTCGGATCATATAGCCTATAGAAGCAGAGAGGAAATGGAGGCCGGACAGATCGGATACCGCCGCTCTCTGAACGGGCTCTGGAAATTTGCCTACGCAAAAAATTATGAGAGCACCATCCGGGGGTTTGAGAAGGAATCCTGCAATACGGACGGATGGGACGAGATCCGGGTCCCTTCCAACATGCAGATGGAGGGATATGATGAGCCTGCCTATGTCAATACACAGTATCCATGGGACGGCCGTGAGGATATCAAACCAGGAGAAATTCCGACAGTATTCAATCCGGTGGGCTCCTATGTCACTTTTTTCAGTGCTCCGGAGGAATGGAAGGGGATGCAGACGGTGCTTTCCTTCCAGGGCGTGGAATCAGGCTTTGCTTTATGGCTGAACGGGAAATATGTCGGCTACAGCGAGGATTCCTTTACGCCGAGTGAGTTTGATATCACGAGATACCTTAAAAAGGGAAAAAACAGACTGGCTGTGCAGGTATTTAAATGGACAGCCTCCAGCTGGCTTGAGGATCAGGACATGTACCGCTTTTCCGGAATTTTCCGGGACGTGTATCTTTATGCAGTTCCCAGGACGCATATTTCCGATGTAAAGGTTCTTGCAGATCTTGACAGCAGCTATAAAGACGGACTGCTTTCTCTGTCGCTCACTTTGTCAGGAGAGACGGAAAAGGGGACAACCGGGTATGTGCTTTCCAGAGACGGAAAGGAGATCCTTTCCGGCGAGCTCAAAAACACAGCGTCGCTGCAGGTTACGGAAACGGTGGAAGCACCGCTTCCGTGGAGTGCAGAAACGCCTGTACTGTATGATCTGCTGCTTACCGTTAAAAACGGCCGGGGACAGGTGCTGGAGGTGGTTCCGCAGAGAGTCGGCTTCCGCCGCTTTGAGATGAAGGACGGCATCATGTGCCTGAACGGAAAGCGTATCGTGTTCAATGGCGTAAACCGTCATGAATTTTCCTGCGACAACGGACGTTCGCCGCGTGCGGAGGAGATGCTTTCCGATATTCTCACCATGAAACGAAACAATATCAATGCGGTGCGTACCTGCCATTATCCGGATGCGGAGCTTCTTTACCATCTGTGCGATGAATACGGTCTTTATATGATTGCCGAGAACAATATGGAAAGCCATGGTATGTGGGATGCACTGGAGAGAGGCAAGGTATCGCTGAAAGAGGTGGTTCCGGGTGACCGCCGGGAGTATCTGCCGATGCTTCTCGACCGTGTGCATTCGACATATGAGCGTGACAAAAACCATCCTGCAGTGCTGATCTGGTCCTGCGGCAATGAGTCCTACGGCGGCAGTGTCATCTATGAGATGTCCGAGGAGTTCCGCAGGCTCGACAGGAGCCGTCTTGTACATTACGAGGGCATTGCGCATGACAGAAGATATGAGGGAACCACAGATATGGAAACGCAGATGTATACCTCTGCCGCGAATGTTGAGAAGTTCCTCCATGAGCATCCGGAGAAACCGTTTATCCTCTGCGAGTATACACATTCCATGGGCAATTCCAACGGAGCCATGCATAAATATATAGAACTTTCCGAACTGGAGATGCGGTATCATGGCGGTTTCATCTGGGATTTTGTGGACCAGTCTGTACGCAGGAAGAACCGCTACGGTGAGGAATACCAGGCTTACGGTGGAGACTGCGGAGAGCGGCCGACAGATTACAACTTCTCCGGGAACGGTATTGTTGACGGTACACGGCGCCCGTACGGGAAAATGCAGGAAATCAAATTCAATTACCAGAATATACGGGCTGAGATTGACGGAAAAAGCATCCGTGTCATCAATAAAAACCTCTTTACATCCACAAAGGAATTTGCACTTGTGCTGACCGTGGAAAAAGAGGGCAGAAAGCTCCTTGAAACAGAAATGGAGACGGATGTTGCACCGCTGTCTGCGTGTACCTACCGCCTGCCGTTTAAAAAAGAAACAGCAGATGGTGAGTATGCAGTCACGGCTTCCTTCCGCTTAAAAGCGGATACAGTCTGGGCTGAAAAAGGATATGAGGTTGCATTCGGACAGTATGTTTACAGGGTCGGCGCACCGGATGCGGCAGAACCTGCACGAGAGACAGTAAACGCCTGCGCATTGCCGCTGGGGTCTGAGATTCTGACAGCAGAGCCGGAGCATACGCTGCGGGTTGTCCGCGGTGCGGTCAATACCGGCGTTTACGGGGATCATTTTGACATACTGCTTTCCAATCTGAAGGGAGGAATTGTTTCCTACCGGTATGCGGGCAAGGAACTGATTGACTGGATTCCGCGTCCGAACTTCTGGAGAGCACCGACGGATAATGACAACGGAAACAGAATGCCGGCAAGATACGGCGTCTGGAAGCTGGCAAGTCTTTACCAGGATTTCCTGAATCCGGAGGAAAATCCGTATGAGCCGGATTCCGACGCACGGAAATATCCGGTTATTAAGGAAAGCGGCGGTCATGTGGATGTAAGCTGGAAAAAATATCTGCCGACAGTTCCAAAAAGCAGCTGCCTTGTGACCTATCGCATCTTTGCAGATGGCAGAGTGCGTGTTATCATAGATTATGAAGCAGTAAAGGGACTCCCGCCGATGCCGGAATTCGGATTCATTTTCCGTCTGAATGCGGATTATGACCGGGTAACCTATTATGGCATGGGACCGGAGGAAAACTACTGTGACCGTGCAATGGGTGCGCGCCTGGGCGTATATACACGAGAAGTAAAGGACAATGTTGAGCGCTATCTTGTGCCGCAGGAGACCGGAAACAGGACCGGTGTCCGCTGGGCCAGAGTAACCGACAGGAGAGGCAGAGGTATGGAGTTCCGGGGCGCAGCTTTCCCGGATTCCGGAGATGCCTGGGCTTCTGAACCCGGAACAATGGAGTTTTCCGCTATCCCGTATACTCCGGAGCAGCTGGAAGCGGCCATGCATCCTTATGAGCTTCCGCCGGTGCATTTTACGGTTGTCCGCTGCAGCCTGAAGCAGATGGGTATTGCCGGAGATGACAGCTGGGGAGCAAGGACCCATGAGGAGTACCTGCTGCCGGAAAATGCGCCGCTGCATTTTGCATTCGAGTTCAGAGGCATCTGATGCTGTATATTTAAATGACTGCCCCGGCGCTGTGCCTGCACGCTGCCGGAGGGCAGCCGTCCTGGATGATCTTTCAGAATATGCCAGAAGGAGGGAGAATATGCCGAAAAAGAAACAGGAAATGCAGTACCGATATTATGAAATGCCGGAGGATTCTTTTGTTTTTGCACTGAACGGCAAAAGCTGGGTCCGTGTCTACGGAGAGGGAATAGACTCCCTCCATTTCCACAATTACATGGAGGTCGGTCTCTGTTATGAGGGAACGGGAGAAATGATTTACGATGATCAGGTATTCCCGTTTGAGCCGGGCTGTTTTACGCTGATCCCGCCGAATTATCCGCATACCACCAACTCTGTTCCGGGAACTTACGGATTCTGGGAATATCTGTTTATCGACTGCGAGGGACTCCTGAATCAGGTCTGTCACAAAAAGCCGGAAATGGTGCACAGACTCCTCGAGCAGCTTTACCGGAGAGCATATTTCTTTAAGCCGGGAGAACAGCAGGAGCTGCTGACATGCATAAAAAAGATTTTTACGGAGCAGGCTGAACGCAAACCGCTTTATAAGGCCGAATCGGATGCGCTTCTGACAATCATTCTGTCAGAGATTATCCGGACAGAGGAGGAACGGGAGGAAAAGGAAGGCAGCAGTGAGGCCGTCCGGATCCGTCAGCTTGAACTGAGGGGCAGGAGGAAATCGGTGCTGACGCCCCCGGAACGCCCGGAGTCCGTTTCTGTCACAGACGCCCAGTCGCCTGAAATCGAGAGACTCCGTCCGGCGCTTAAGTATATCAAGGAACATTATATGGATGAGATCTACATCAGTAAGCTGGCAGACAGCTGTGCGCTTTCCGAAACACATTTCAGACGGATTTTCCATGACTGCATGCATCTGTCGCCGCTTGAATACATCAATTCGGTCCGTATCCATACGGCCTGCGTCCTCTTAAGAACCACGGACAAAACCATCCGCAGTGTAGCATTCGACACAGGATTTTCCTCTGTCTCCACGTTCCAGCGGAATTTCCAGAAATACATCGGCATGGCCACGCATGAATGGCGCAACCATCCGGATAATTATGAGTACAAGCTCCAGCAGTACAAAATCAATACGTACGAGGGCTGGTGAAAACAGGTTCATAAAAAAGAAATCCATCAGTGCCGCCGGTGTGACGGTGCTGATGGATTTTTTTACGGAGTGCAAAGATCCGCGAAAGACAATCAGGCGCTTGCCGGAACGCATCCGCTGTTTACCTGATCTCATCCATTATAGGAGTGTCTGGAACCGTCAGGTGCATTCTGGCCGTAGGTCAGGAGGTGTTCCATGACAGTACTCATTTCATCATCAGAAAGAATCACCGGTTTGCCGGCAGCCATGCAGCGCCACTGGATTTCAGCGACCCATTCGCAGGTGGATGCAAGTCCGAATGCACGTTTCATGCTGCTGCCGCAGGCAACCATGCCGTGGTTTTCCAGCAGAATGGCATCGCTCTGTCCGATATTCTCACGGACGGCTTCTGCAAGCTCCGGAGAACCGTAGGTTCTGTACGGCGCAGACGGAATCGTGGCAGTGCCGGCATCTGCGAGTGCGTAATGCACGGACTGGAGTCTGACATGCATGCAGGCAAGTGTTGTGCAGTAAATCGAATGCATGTGGATTACAGCTCTTGCTTCCGGTCTGCATTCGTACATGACTGCATGCAGGGCATGCTCGCTCGATGGCTTTCTGGTTCCCTCTATGATATTTCCCTTCAGATCCATGATGACGACATCCTCCGGCAGCGTGTCAAAATAACCGATGCCGCTCGGACTGATGGCCATATAACCGGTCGCCGGGTCATAGATGCTTAAATTTCCGGCGGTTCCTTTGGTGAGCCCCTCGGACAGCACTTTCTTGCCGTATTCTACAATTTCATTTCTTTCTTTTTCCATCAACATAATTTTGCCTCATTCAATTCTCAGTTGTTTTTCAGTTAATTTTCGCAGCTGTTCTTCTCAGTTATTTCTTAATGGTCGGATTATCTTCCGATCTGGTTTCGATGCTTGTACCGGACCGGTAATAGGTGAAGTTCTCAGACTGGCTTTCCGGCTTTTTGAGATATTCTGTCGGGGTCAGACCTGTGATTTCCAGAAATACCCGGTTAAAGGTGCGAATGTTGTTAAAGCCGCAGGACAGAGCAATATCAGTCAGCTTGCGGTCGGTATCCAGCAGCTGCCGAGATGCATTGGAAACCCGGATGATATTGAGATATCTGGTAAAGCAGATGCCGGTCATCTGCCGGAACAGCCTGGAGAAATGACAGGGGGAAAAGCC
>CAZPEW010000032.1:0-5880 GCA_964585695.1 uncultured Lachnospiraceae bacterium | reverse complement strand
CCGCCGAGGGCCTTGGCATACTGCACCGCCAGCGAGCCCATTCTGCCGGCTGCATCCTCCAGTGTGATGTTTTCCGTACTGTTATCCTCAAGATAGGTAAGGAGTTCCTGCAGATGAAGCTGCAGCTCGGCCTGGCGGTTCTGCATGATCGTCTGCGGGGCAGAAACAGGAAGCACGCGCAGCAGCTTATACCAGAAGGAGCGGATTTCCGATTTGACGATATCCTGATAAAAAGGCTCTCTTTCAAGAAGCTCATGGTCCAGAAGCTGCAAAAGACGCTCCCATTCTCCCTCGAGAGCATCCTTCTGCATGTCGTTCTGCGTGAGGATGGGGTTCATGAAGTAATTGCAGTGATAGCGGCGGCTGATGATGGCTGTATCAAATAAAAGGAAATCAAGACATAAATTGTCTGATTTCTGGTTGCCGTGATGGATATCTCCGCTGTCCAGAACAACAAGGTCACCGGTACGTGCCGTCAGAATGTGATTTGCGGCCTGTACTTCCAGCACGCCGGAGCGGACATAGATCAGTTCAATCTCCTGGTGCCAGTGCGCAATAAAACTGATGTCACGGTATCTGCCGTGCCATACCTTGAAATCAGATCTGTAGTTTCTTACTTCATGGAAAGCTTTCATGGATTTTATTATATTCTGATTTCCGCAGTCTTCAACTTGAAATTAAGATAATGACAAAAATTGTCCATATCGGGATAAAAAGATACGAGATTTTATACAGCCGCCAGACCTATAATTACTGCATGTAAGATATCGCATGCAGGAAAATGTGTCATGCGGGGCACTGCCTGCAATAACGGCAGGTCAGGAACTGTGTTCTTTTTATTTACGGAGGTGTAAAAAATGGCAGAAAACAGATATATCGGATCCTATCCGGTGATAGGCATCCGCCCGACGATCGACGGAAGAAGAGGAAAGCTTCATGTAAGAGAGTCTCTGGAAGAGCAGACGATGGGGATGGCAAAGGCTGCAGCGCAGCTTTTTACGGAGAATCTGAAATACAGCAACGGGGAGCCGGTCAAGGTTATCATTGCAGATACTACAATCGGAAGAGTTGCCGAGTCGGCAGCCTGTGAGGAGAAATTCCGCAAGGCAGGCGTTGCCATTACGCTGACGGTAACACCGTGCTGGTGCTACGGTGCAGAGACGATGGATATGAATCCGCTGACGATCAAGGGCGTGTGGGGCTTTAACGGAACAGAGCGTCCGGGTGCTGTATATCTGGCATCGGTTCTCGCAACACATGCACAGAAGGGACTGCCTGCATTCGGAATCTATGGACATGATGTACAGGAAGCATCGGACAGGGAAATTCCGGAAGATGTAAAAGAAAAGCTGCTGCTTTTCGGACGCGCAGCGGTTGCTGCAGCAACCATGAGAGACAAGAGCTATCTGCAGATCGGTTCCGTGACAATGGGCATCGGCGGCTCTACAAAAGGCATATGGTCTTTTGCATGCGGATGATGCGCTTCTGCATGAAATTTGTGCAGGTCCGCATCAGTGGCATGGTGAAAACATAGAGCAGGAAATCAGAACTTTATGCAGTGCTGCAGGAAATAAGTAGTTCAGAACGGCTGCGGGCAGGAGAATACGATGGAAAATTTTTTACTGCGGGATAAAATTATTCGCGAGACAGAAATGCCTCACATTCCGGATCACCGATTCTATGCTGCGGAGTTCGGTATCAGGAAAAATTCTGCATTGCTGCAGACCGGTGCGCTCCAGAAAGCAATCGATACGATATCTGCTTCCGGTGGCGGGCGTCTGATTCTCCCGGAAGGAAAATACAGAACAGGTGCGCTGCAGCTGAAAAGCAGTGTGGACCTTCATCTGGAGGATCCAGGTACAGTCCTGTCTTTTGCAGCGGAGGAAATCGAAAAAAACTATCCGCTGGTATATTCCCACTGGGAGGGAACGCCATGCTATAATTACAGCCCGCTTCTTTATGCGCTGCGTGCGCATGACATCGCTGTAACCGGGACGGGCATACTGGATGGAGGTGCTGATGATCTGCATTGGTGGAACTGGCACCACCAGATGGAAAATGCCTGGTCGGAAGACAGACAGGATCTGCAGGCAGCAGACCGGAAACTGCTGCGCTCTATGAATCGGCAGGGGATCATGAGCGAAGACCGGAAATTCGGTTCCGGTCATTTTCTCAGGCCGAATTTCCTGCAGCCTCTGTACTGCACGAGGGTGCTGCTGTCTGGTTTTACGGTTCATAACAGCCCGATGTGGCAGCTGAATCCGGTTATGTGTCGAAGTGTGGTTATCGAGAATGTAAATATGTCAAGTCATGGACCGAATAATGACGGCTGTGATCCGGAGAGTTGTATGAATGTAATCATCCGGAACTGCCGTTTTGACAGCGGCGATGACTGTATCAGCCTTAAAAGCGGGAGAGACAAGGATGGCAGAGAAGCAAACATTCCCTGTGAAAATATTTTAATAGAGCAGAATACATTCGCAGACGGACACGGAGGCATCGCACTGGGCAGCGAAATGAGCGGCGGAATCAGGCATATTGCTGCAGTCCGGAATCATTTTACAAGTCCGAATCTTACATATGCACTGCGTTTTAAAAGCAATGCAAGACGTGGCGGCATGATAGAGGACGTTGTTTTTTCGGATTGTACCATTGATCATGTAAGCGGTGCAGCAGTGCACGGAACCATGCTTTATGAGGATGGGAGAAACGGAGATGAACTGCCGGTTTTCCGGAATATCAGAATAGAAAACATAAAGGCAAGCGGCGGAGATTACGGGATTTTCCTGGAAGCATTCAAAGAGGTACCGATCCGGGGGCTGGTACTTAAGAACATCAATATAGATCATGCAGAAAAAGAGATGCGATGCATGAACTGGCAGGATCCTGTGCTTTCTCATGTGATTATCAACGGAAAAACTTTTCCGAGACCGGACAAGGTGAGAATGCTGGGTGTTCCGGTAGCCGGAAGTACGCTGCAGGCAAGTGCGGAAATGAATGGCTTATCGGCAGATGCAGCTGAAAAGATAATTTACAGCTGGAGTATTGCTGCTGCGGAAAAAAATGAAAAAGATATATGCATAGAGCGGCATGATGCACAGCAGCTTACCGTGACAGAGGATATGAAGTTTATTTCGGTATCAGCAGAGGATATCCGCGGCAATACGGAAAAGAGCCGCACATACCGCATTATTGCAGAACAGGAGAAAAACAGCTGGGAAGATTATGTTAAAGATACTGCGGAACCCGGTGACAGGAAACGGATGCTCATAGCCTGCTGCCGTCTTGCTGCAAGATCCATATTAGAGCCCGGTCCTGAGATTCCGCTGTGTGAACCGGTTACAAGAAAGATACTGGCAGGAATGCTGCTTGCTTTCTCAGAGACAGATACACCGCACTGCAGAAATATGCAGATGGAAGAGGCTGTCCGGAATGGATATCTTGTTCCGGGAGAGAACGGAGAAATGAATCCTGAAGGCTGTGTAACCCGTCAGGAGATGGCAACTGTTGTCATGCAATGCTGCGGGGTAAACTACCGGAATGCTTCAACAACGATGCCGGTATGCAGTGATTCTGATGAGGTTGCAGAATGCTATGGCACAAATGCTGCACGTTCCCTGTTTTTTGGTTTTATGCAGCTGGATTCTGCAGATGCCTTCCGGCCTCTCTGCAAGGTTACTATGGGAGACGCGATACAGATACTGGACCGTGTTGCGGACTTTGCGGGTATTTGAAGGGGTGGTTATGTGGCTTGAATATTTCAGACAGTATATGGATACTATTTTTCCTGCATATTTAAGAGAGAAACCGTGGAATTATAAGAACGATCTGATTATGTGCGGCTGTGATGCCCTCTACCATTCTGTTGGCAGCGAATGCTGGCATCAGTATATCCGTGATGCAGAGAGATTTTTGCTGAATCCGGCGGGAAATGTAATAAACTGGAAGGCCGGAGAGCATAATGTCGATAAAATCAGTT
The DNA here is from genome assembly GCA_964585695.1 of uncultured Lachnospiraceae bacterium. Taxonomy (GTDB): domain Bacteria; phylum Bacillota; class Clostridia; order Lachnospirales; family Lachnospiraceae; genus Oribacterium. Next base: position 1,901 of record CAZPEW010000032.1, on the reverse strand, counting down.
TTGGGAAATCCTTGCGGCTGTTAAGGGACCTGCAGACGGATGATACAGCTGTTTTAAACAGGCAGGTAAAATATGCATATGGAATGCTTTTGCAGCAGCCCCGTACCAGCACCGGGAACTTCTGGCATAAAGATATTTATCCGGAACAGGTATGGCTGGATGGTCTCTATATGGCAATGCCGTTTTATGCGCAGTGTCTGGCGGAAAACGGAGAGAACAGGTGGAATGATATCATAAACCAGTTTGTGACAGCTCATAAGCTCCTGTGGGATCCTCACAAAAATCTGTATCGCCACGGATATGATGCCTCGGGAGAAATGAAATGGGCAGATCCGGTGAGCGGGCAAAGTCCATCGGTCTGGCTGCGGGCCGAAGGCTGGTATCTGATGGCACTCTGTGATGTGTATGAGACCGCGAGAGATTATAGTCCGAGAGCAGAAGAACTGGCAGTGATTCTCAGGAATGCGCTGGAAGGACTTATGCAGTATCAGGATCCGGCAACACATATGTTTTTCCAGGTAACGGATCGCCCGGATCTGCCGGGAAATTATCCGGAGACCTCCGGATCAGCTATGGCTGCTTATGCATGTATGAAAGGAGCACGCCTTCACATGACGGCAGAATCTTTTTGGAAAACCGGATCGGAGATACTGGACGGAATCTGTATGCAGTATCTGCGCAAGGAAAAAGAACAATATCATTTATACGGAATCTGTGCAAGTGCGGGACTTGGAACAGGCCCGGATCCGCATAACAGAACCTACCGCAGCGGACTTGCAGAATATTATATTCAGGAGCCGCAGATACCGGATAACCAGCATGGGACAGGAGCATGTATGCTGGCAGCAGCGGAACAGCTGTACAGGCGGCATGGTCTTTGTCAAAAGGAGAAAACATGATACAGCTTGGTATTCGTCTTCATGATGCGGAGAAACTTCCATTGCCGGAACTGCTTCCGTTAATTCAGAGAAAGGGCTATACCTGTGTGCATCTGGCTTTGAATAAGGCCTTGCCGCAGTTTCCTGCCGGGGCGTCGGCACTGACGCCCGGATATGCACAGTATTTGAAAAACATATTTTCTGAAAACAAAACAGACATAGCTCTTCTGGGCAATTACAGGAACCTGGCTTATCCGGATGAAGAAAAACTGCGGGAGATCACGGAATCCTATTTCGCCCACATCCGTTTTGCCTCTCTGCTAGGCTGCGGAATGGTAGGAACGGAAACCGGCGCACCAAATGCAGAATATAGATTCTGCCAGGCCTGCAGGAGTGAGGATGCTCTGCGTATGTTTATCAGCAGATTAAAACCGATTGTACGCTGTGCAGAGGAATTCGGGGTTATTCTTGCCATTGAACCGGTTGCCCGGCATATTGTTTATAATGCAGAAAGGGCAAGAACCGTACTGGATGAAATTGGTTCGCACAATCTCCAGATTTTATTTGACCCGGTAAACCTGCTGGATCTCTCTAATGCTGATCATAAAGAGGAAGTATTTGCGGAGGCTGTTGAACTGCTGGGGCCGGATATTGCCATGATTCATCTGAAGGATTTTGTTCATACAGACGAAGGCTGCGGACTGAAGGCTGTCGGTGCAGGCACCGGTGAAATGGATTATTCATCCATTATGAAATTCATTAAACAGGAAAAACCATTCTGTTACTGTACCTTGGAAAATACCAGGCCTGAGAATGCTGAGTACTGCGGAAAAAGAATGCAAGAATTATATAGACTGGCATAAAGTGCTGTAAAATAAATATTGACCGATTGGAAAGATAATGAAAAAAGAGTATGTTTTTTATAATCAAGTGGGTCTGGATTTCCCTCTTGAAGAAACGATAGAAGTGGTCACAAGTACTGAGGGAACTGGTTATTTGGTTTCCAATAATAAAGAAATTGAC
>CAZPEW010000031.1:4969-15730 GCA_964585695.1 uncultured Lachnospiraceae bacterium | reverse complement strand
TGCTGCTCCCTGAACCCCGGCATGATGCATGCCTGCGGTCATGATGCGCATACCACGATTCTGCTGGGCACGGCTGCACTTCTCAAGGAAAATGCCGACCGGTGGTCCGGAACCGTAAAGTGCTTTTTCCAGCCTGCGGAAGAGACCGTCGGCGGTGCAGAACGGATGGTCAAAGCCGGCTGCCTCAGGAATCCCGATGTGGATTATGTGGCAGGCCTGCATGTCATGCCGCAGTTCCCGGTCGGAGATATCGAGAAACGGCACGGGAAGCTGAATGCCTCGAGTGACGAGCTGCATATTGATGTCTATGGCCGGTCAGGACATGGTGCCTATCCGGAAAAGGGAGTCGACGCCATCGTCATTGCCGCTTCGATCATTACCGCAATGCAGAGCTTTGTAAGCCGGAACATCTCTCCTCTGAACAGTGCCGTTGTTTCCATCGGCATGATCAGCGGCGGCACCGGCGGAAATATCATCTGCGACCATGTGGAGCTTACCGGTACACTCCGGACACTGGATCCCGAAACAAGAGCATTCGCAGCGGAGCGCCTCAGAAAACTGACTGCAGATATTGCAGAGGGCTTCGGCGGGACTGCCTCGCTCAGGATTGAACCGGGCTACGATGCGCTGATTAATTCGGACGAGCTCGTGGATCTGCTGACCGATACCTTTACCCCGATACTCGGCAGAGAGCATCTCCATGAAAAAGAATATCCAAGCCTCGGTGTAGAGGACTTCTCTTTCTTCCATGCGGATCACGTAAAGGGAATTGTCTTTTATCATCTCGGCTGCACAAAGCCTGGGACAGCTGCTCCCGGAGGACTCCACGATCCGCAGTTTCTGCTGGATGAGGACTGCCTGCCGCTCGGCGCTTTCCTGCAGTACGTACTGACACAGAAGCTTCTGCAGAAGGACTGATGACCGCTTTCTGCCTTAAAAAACGGAGGAATTACAAGATGAAGGTTTATATCAGTGTAGATATTGAGGGTATCACCGGCGTGACTGCATGGTCACAGACAGAGCTCGGAAATATTGAACATGCTGCCGCCGCAAAACAGATGAAAAGAGAAGCGCTGGCCGCCGCAGAGGGTGCTGTCATCGCCGGCGCCGATGAGATTTATATCAAGGATGCGCACGACAGCGGACGGAATTTTGACATTGACGGTTTCCCTAAGCAATGCCGTTTTATCCGTGACTGGACAAACAGTCCGGAATCCATGATTGCCGGAATTGATGAGACATTCGATGCCGTAATTTACATCGGCTATCACAGTCCGTCGGGAATCAACGGAAATCCGCTGAGCCATACCATGAATCCGGGCAACAACTACGTGAAATTCAACGGGCAGCTGTCCAGCGAATTTGTCATCCATGCCTTTTATGCCGCATCGCTCGGCGTACCGAGTGTTTTCCTGAGCGGGGACCAGGCCCTCTGCGCACATGTGCATGCGTTTGACAGCCATATCCGCACCGTTGCCGTCAAGGACGGCATCGGCGGTGCAACCATCAGCATCACACCGGAGGAAGCCTGCGAACGGATCAGTACCGGTGTCAGAGATGCGATCCTCAGCAGAAAAGAATGCCATATAGACGTACCGGAAAAGATCACAATGGAAATTTCCTTCAAGGATCACACCCGGGCACATCGTGCCGGCTATTATCCCGGTGTCAGACAGACCGGACCGTATACAGTGGAATTCACCGGCAGTATAAAGGAAGTTGCTGCCGCCAGGATGTTCATTTTATAAAGCAGTCTTCTGCGGCTTTACACAGCTGCGGAGAGCCGCAAAGAGGAGGGCCGGCTCCACAGGCTTTGCCACATGTGCATTCATGCCGGCTTCACGGCACTGCCGGATATCCTCCTCAAACGCATTGGCCGTCATGGCTATAACCGGAATCTCCGCAGCATCCGGTCTTGCAAGCCTGCGGATCTCTCTGCAGGCTTGCAGTCCGTCCATGACCGGCATCCGGACATCCATCAGGATAACCGCAAACTCTCCCGGGAGACTCTCCCGGAAAGCTTTCAGTCCTTCCTGTCCGTTTACGGCAATCACCGTTTCCATTCCCTTCTGTTTAAGAAGCGCTGCAGCAATCTCCGCATTCAGCGCATTATCCTCACAGAGGAGTACTTTCCGTCCCCGGAGGTTTTCCATATCCGCAGGATCATTTTCTGTCCGGCCGTCCGGCGATCCTTCCGCCCCGGCATCTGCCGCTGCAAAATGCAGACGTACCGTAAAGGTCGATCCACGGTCCCGGCGGCTCTCTACCTGGATGGTTCCGCCCATAAGATCCACCAGCTGTTTCACAATGGAAAGTCCCAGACCGGTTCCGGCATTTTCATAGCCGGTCCGCATTTCCTGCTCAAATGGCTCAAAAATATGCGGAAGGAAATCCTCAGCAATTCCGATTCCGTCGTCAGATACGGTAATAAGCGTATCTGGTTCTGCCGGATTTCCCGTTTCCTCATCTCTGATGCGCAGCTTTACCTCTCCGCCCTCCGGTGTGTACTTTACTGCATTGGTCAGCAGATTCAGAAGAATTTTCTCAACATTCAGCTGGTCTGCCATAACCATACGGCTTCTGAAGCCTGTACAGTCTGCCTCAAACCGGATCTTCCGCTGTCCTGCATTCTGCCGTACCGGAATAATGACGCCGTTCAGAAGCGCGGCGGTATCCACCGGCTTCAGATGCAGTTCCATCTTCCCGCTGTTCACCTTGGACAGTGTCAGTGTATCATTGACCAGTGCATTCAGGAGCTGCCCGGATGAGCGGATCTTTTCCAGATACTCCTTCATATGCGGGTCTGCTGTTTCCGCTGCCGCAAGATCCGAGAATCCGATAATGGCATTCAGCGGCGTACGCATGTCGTGGCTGATGCTGGAAAAGAATCTGTTCTTCTCGGATGCGCTCTTTTCTGCCGCAGCGAGCGCATATTCCCGCCGGGTATTCTCTGCTTTCTGCTTCATGACCGCATCCTTTTCCCGCTGTCTCTTTAACAGAAGATGCAGTGCCCAGGCAAGACAGAGGAGAAGCGTCATCTGTGCAATGGCAACGAGGAGAAGTGCGATCGGCGATATACGGGATACCGTCGTCAGAATGTCCTTTTCCGGCATGGTATTATTGATGACATTTTCATTGAAGGTATAGGCAGACGCACTGATTGCCTTATTCAGCACAGAGCAGAGTGCCGTATTTCCGTATGCCGTTGCCGCACAGATTTCAAGTGCTCCCGAGGAAATGGTCAGAATGTTATAGGCTCCGGGCGGATTCTGGTTGACAATCCAGGTTGCACTCGGAAAACCGCAGATCATTGCATCCACCTGGTAATGCTTCAGTGCATCAAAACAGGAGGTACCGCTGTCATAGCCGATGAATTCTGCCGGATATTCTGCTCCGACCAGCTCCTGGATATTGTCCTTGGTACGGTTTTTGGCGGATATTTTATGTATTTTTCTTCCGTCCTCTCCCATATGCGTAATCAGCACCATGTCTACATTCGCGTAGGCCCTCGAGAGGCGGAGACCGGAAGCATTTGCATTGATCTGGCCGTCGCTGTACATGGCAAGTATATCTGCCTCGCCATCCCTTACGGCAGATACGGCTTCCTGCTGCGACGGATAAGCCGTAAAACGGAACGTAAACCCGGTAAGACCTGCTACCTTTTTATAGAAATCCGGTATAATGCCCTGTGTTCTGCCCTGCTTTTCCGAGTAATAGGGTTCGTCCTCCTGAATCACGGCAATCTTTATCTCCGGGTGTTCCGCAATATACTGCTTCTCATCCTCCGACAGCGCTTCCATCTCTGTCGAACTGTCCTCAAGATATTTCTGATTCAGCTTTGTCATGTAAAACGGATCCTCCGACAGGATCTGATCCATGGCATCATCAATTCTGGATTTCAGGCCGGCATCGGTCTTCCGGAAAACATAATAGAACGGCGTCGGCGCAAAAGTCTGTATCGTCCGGAAGCCATCCACATAGGGTGCGCCATAAAGTCCCCCGTCGATCTCTCCGGAACTGATGGCTGCCTTGATCTCCGCAAGAGACGGAAAAAGCTCTACCTCCGGCGCGATATCATGCTGCGCACACCACGCGGCGAATGCATCTGCCACCTTGCTGCCCTGTTCGGCTCCCAGCTTCATGGTTTTCAGCTGCATGATATTGCTGTAGCTGTACTGTGTCCGGTCCTTCCCGACAAAGACGGACATGGACTGCGCTCCTGCCTCCCGCGTTGTAAACAGATACTTTTTCTCTCTGTCCGATGTCCGGATGACATTGCACATCATGTCAATCTCTCCGCGATCCAGCTGCTGCAGTGCCTCCTGCCCGTTTGTCTCGAGGACAATCTGTATTTTTATGTCTGCATACTGCGCGATTTTATACGCATACTCCACATTGATGCCGGTATATTTTCCTCTGCCGTCTCCCTCTGCATAGTCCGGAAGTTCAATGATTCCCACCCGCCAGATTTTTCCACCGTCCGTATCAACGGTTTCTTCTGCAATGCTTTCTCCGGTTTCCGTATTTCCGTCTGCCCTCGCCGGCACAGCATAAAAGGAAACACCTGCCAGAATACAGCAAAAAAACAGCATCCGCGTGATGAACCCTCTGATTTTAAACATCTTTTCTCCTTTGTACGACCTGCAGCATTAACAAAGAATATAACATTTTTTAACAATCACTTCCATAGGCAGGATGCAGAAATCCCTGCCGGAAGCCGCAGAACAGGCCTCTGGCAGGGATTTAAATTTCTTATTGAAAAACACATTTATTCTATAAAATCTTTGAAATCGAGTATAAAGGCAGCAATTTCCAGCGCAGCTTCCCCGGAATCAGTGATCCCGCCGTCTCTCTCCAGCATGGCCGCCAGCTCCTCAGGCGTCCTCGGAGACTCCGCCAGCGCCTTAAGAATGATTTCCTGCTGTCTGCTTCCTGCAAGTCTTAAGCGATCTCCGCAGCCAAGTCCGTGCTTTCCGTTTCTCAGAACTGCACATGTTTCTTTTTTTAAAGCAAGCAAGGTATTTTCCATTCTTTTCTCCTGTCAGTATGCACTACATAAGATTCATCTTTACCGCAGCTTCCTTTGCCTCGCTGCGCTTTCTTACGCCAAGCTTCTGCAGGATATGGCTGACATGCGTTTTGACCGTTGCCAGCTTGATATCCAGTATTTCTCCGATTTCCTGGTTGCTGAGATTCTGACAAAGCAGACGCAGCACCTGCAATTCTGTCTGGGAAAGCTGCTCTACCGGCTGCGGCAGGAAACTGAGGAAGTGCGGATACAAAACCGTCTGCAGACGTACCGCACGATTCCACTCCTGCATCATATCCGGATCGCCGTTCCAGCCGCATTCCTGCAGAAGCGGCAGCAGTGCCGCCCCGAGTTCTGCCGCCGGCTGGACAAAGCGGTATTCGCAGCATAAATCCAGCGCTTTTTTCATATACTGCTTCCATTCCGGATTGCCTGATCTTTGTGCGCTGATGGCTGTCAGAAAGTAAATGTAAATGGAATCCATCGTACGCCCGCAGTGGCTGCAGAAGCTCAGGAGCCTTGCCAGAAGCAGCTGCGGCTCCTCATATTCTCCCAGCGCAATGTCCGCCATGGCCCGCGTCAGATACTGATACCTCCACATCCCCCACAGATGCAGTGCATTGGTCGGCGCCTTTTCCTTAATCCAGGAACGCACCTTTATTTCGTCCCCCAGATACAGATAAATACGACACAGAAGCGCATCTATATTTCCAAGGAAACGGCTTTGTCCGTTCTTGACAAATCTCTCCCGCAGGTTCTCGATGGACTCCAGCGCAGCATTCGCCTTGCCCTGCGAGATCTGCACTCTGGCAAGCAGACCGGCCAGCGCAAACTCAATATCCGGCGTGCCCTGCATCTGTATTTCACCGAGTCTTGTCATCAGGGTCAGCATCCGCCGGGAGACATCCTCTCCTTTTTCATATTTGCTCTCACAGACAGCACAGTCCGCAAGTCCGATGCCGTCCCGTCCGAGAATGGTTTCCACGGCCTTCCGCATGGTTATATACAGGAGATCATCCTTTTTGGACCATTCGCAGAAATCCTTGCCGCCGTTCATGATGCTTGGCAGCGTACTGGTTACGGAAAATTCCGGGATCTCTATCTGCCGGTTGGACAGAACATGGAATACACTGCTGATAATCTCGATGAGTCCCTTGCTTCCTCTCTGCGGAAGTGCAATATCGAGATAGGCAATCCGGCCGCTGACATCCTTGTACTCCGAGTCGCTGCGTTTCAGTCCTGCCATATATTTTTTCAGCTCCTAGTACCACTTCTCTGATTCCTCATAATAAAAGCATATTACCGTCAGCATTCTCATTGTGAAGATGAGCACCGGCGAACGCAGTATTTCCTCGCGCGGAAGCGCATAATAATAATCCTGCATCTCCCGGTAATGTCCCGCACCCGGGTTTTTTTCGGCATTTTTGATCAGAAGCTGTGAGATCTTCTCCTGGTCATCCGCTTTCTGGTAGCAGTCAAGCGCATTTTTAAGGTCATCCTGCAGTTCATAGTAAAGTGCCGCTCTCCCGTAAAGAGCCGCAATTTCATTTTCCGTTCTTGTCTGATGCAGCTCCCAGAGCAGGAAATTCCTGAAAATCGGCCAGAAATGATACACATCATTTCCGTCAAACAGCAGCATGGTTGTGTCCTTCAGAATCTGCCCGAGCAGTTCACCGCTGTCCGGTTCTCCGCTTACCATCTTTGCAAGCCCCAGGTGAAAAGCTTCAAAAGGTGCAAGATTGGTAAGCAGCATGCGCATTTTAGGCGTGAAACGGCGGTATACGGCTTCATCATAATAGAGAAAAAGCTCCAGCTTGCATTTATCATATATAGCCTGCGAATAATGCTTCTCCCGCTTCAGCTGCCTGCAGAGCAGCTCCATCGTAAGCGGATATCCCTGGAAAATCTGCTGGATCACAGACATTTCCACCGGAGAGACCGAGACGCCGCGGGATTCCAGCATTTTCCGGGAAGTCTCACGGTCAAAAAACAGGTCTTTGGATTCAAAGATCTGCATGATACCGGCCATCTGGAACGGCATGAGCCAGCCCGGTACGTGTCCTCTGCTCAGCAGTATAAAATGCAGGTTCTTCTTTTTACGTATCAGCGCGCAGAGTGCCTGCTGTCCGGTCTCCTCCTGCAGTATCTGGAGATCATCCACCATGACCGCCTCGCATCCGGCAGGTATTTCCTGCTCCGCAAAAACTGCCTCCGCAGGATCCAGGCGGCAGACCGCATAATCGGACAGCAGGGCATTCACTGTCGCTGTCTTTCCGAAGCCGCAGGGCGCAGAAAAAAAGAGGATCCGGCTGTTCTCCCAGCCGGCCGCAAATGCATCTTTCAGTGTCGGGGCAATAAGCACGGTAAAATGACTGTTCAAGGTTATCCTCTCATTTCAAATGCAGATCCGCACTGCCGAATGCAGCAGATCCGGTATTTTTTATTCAAAGGAAGGATATTCCGCGCTGTCATAGCTCAGCATGATATCGTCCTTTGCATAAATCCTCAGAAAACGTTTAAATACTCTGTCCATGATCATCTGGACAGAGTCCACACGTGCATTGGTCAGAATCACAAGATACTGCATCCCGCTGAATCTGGTGCAGACATCCACATTCCGCAGGGTTTCCCGCAGTGCCTTGTCCAGGCAGAGCTGTACATTTTCCTGCTCTTCTATCGTAATGGCACGATCTGCCTTTGGCGTACTGGTGATAATCAGGAGATCCACCCGGTATTCATACCGCTCTGCCATACTGGAAATAAAATGATATAAATGAGAGAACTCCCGGTTATTTACATTGTATGCACCCCGGTACTGTCCCTGCAGCTTCAGTGCCTTCACAAGATTGTCAAGATCCACACTGGAGGCATTCTCGCCCTTCATGTTCTTTTCCAGATAATGATAGTACCCGCCCTTGCCGTTCTGCTTTACATGGTAAAGTGCCTTGTCCGCCCGGTTCAGAGCCTCCTCATAGGTATATTCATCTGCCCGGAAGGAAAACAGTCCGATCGACAGAGAGGTTTCCTTTAAATAATCCTTCTCCTCTGCAAAGGTCCCGCAAAGCAGCTCCGCCGTTTTCTCTCCCTCCGCAGCTGTTTTTTCCGGGAGAAAGAGCAGGAATTCGTCTCCGCCGATCCTGCAGGCAATCCCCTGTTCCTGCCTTTTAAGGATCGCACCGATGATCCGGAGCGCCTGATCCCCTGCAAGATGACCGTAAATATCATTTACAAACTTAAGATTATCCAGATCGATAAACAGAAGGCTCCCGCCTTTTTCCGCCATCCCGCGCCGGATCAGCTGTTCTCCCCGTCTGCGGTTCCAGAGTCCCGTCAGGAAATCCTTTTCCTCTCCGGATGACCAGTTCTCTCCAACCAGCCGGATAACACGGCTGCCGGCTCCGCCGTCTTCCTCTTCTGTATTCTCATCCTCCAGAGAAAGCTTAAGCTTCCCGCTGTCCAGGAGAGAGATAAAGGTGTCCAGAAGACCGGGTGCAAACTGCTGGCTTCTGCCCTCCAGCATGATTCCGCGGATTTCCGACGGATCCAGACGCTCCCGGTATACCCGGCTGCTGTTCATGGCATCAAAGCTGTCCGATATACCGATAATCTGTGCCACCTGCGGAATCTGGTCACCGCGGAGACCATCCGGATATCCGCTGCCGTCCCACCTCTCATGATGCGACCTGGCTGCCTGTCGTATATAAGGCAGTTCGGAAATATCCCGGACAATCTCCTCTCCGATCACCGTATGTCTCTGAATAATGGCATATTCCTGCCCTGTCAGCCTGCCCGGCTTGTTTAAAATGGAATCAGGTATCGCAATTTTGCCGATATCATGAAGCAGTGCGGCGCATCTCAGCGTCTGTATCTCCGCTTCACTCCATCCCAGCTCTTTTGCAAAAAGCTCGCTGTATCCGGCCACCCGTACGGAATGCCCCTTTGTATACTCATCCTTGGCATCAACAATACGGGCAATCGTCATGATTGCCTTAAGACCATCCAGAAGGAGCGGCTCCATTATGCCTGCCCCCAAAGCACCTGCACATTCATCATATCCTCCGGTCTGCCGCTGATCTGCAGCTTCCGCAGCGTCTGACTGCTTATTTTATGTGTTTCCCCATCTGTGCATTTCACAGTAAGTACTGCATGCCTGTCCCTTATATATTCTATAAAGGAAACGGGGATCTGTGTACTGGTCCCCATATCCAAAATAATGGTGATCTGTTCCTCTGCCATAGACTTCCTTTCGAATTCTGTAATCTCTCTGCGGTATCAGGAAATAATTCTTTCTGTAAGATTTTAGCAGACAAATTCAAAGGTGTAATCCATCCAAAGTATGATTTTGGGCCTGATTTTTTAAAATTATTGCATTTTTTTATAATTTTCTGATCTGTTTTCTGCGTTTTACCTCATACATTTTCTGATCTGCCTCGTCCAGGAGAGAATCCAGCGTAACTTCCTGCTCCGGACCGCAGACAACGCAGCCGACACTCATGGACAGACTGTAAGGAGCATCTTTCCCCTCATTGAATTTCCTGCTTTCTGCCTCTATGCGGTTCACAATTTTATCTGCATCCTCAATACTGCGGATGTGCCCGATCAGTAAAAATTCATCCCCGCCGAGTCTGCCTATAAAATCACTTTTACGCGTACTTTTCTTTAATATCCTGGCTACCTGTATCAGGGCCTGATCTCCGGAAAGATGTCCCCACATATCATTGATTCGCTTGAAGCGGTCTACATCCAGCATTGCAACAAACAGATAATTTCTGACTGTATGCAGATGATTCACCTCCCACTGCAGCTGCGCATCCGTCTGACGGCGGTTGTACAGTCCGGTCAGTGTGTCCCGTGAAAGCTGGTCATTCTGCATGTCCGTAAACACAATCAGCATGGAAATTGCTGCACAGATCCAGACCACGGAGACACCGTAAAAACGGAGCTGTATCAGATTGCCGATGAGCAGCGGAAACGGGAATGCCGTCAGAATCACATACTCCTCCGGCTGCCGGCTCCGGATCGGATGCCGGTATTCCCTGATGGTCAGGACAGTAATGCAACAAGAAAAGAGATCCAGAGGAACGGACCTCTTTGATAGACATTCCCGGAAGAAAGCGTATAAACCCAGCCTGTCCAAGGTGTTGCCAGCGTAAATGCCATCCCCACTGCTGCAGGCGTAAACAGGGCAAAATATTCTGCGGTCCGGGTCTGGTGTCTCGGATACAGACGCATGATGACATAGCGGACCCATGCATAGCAGAACCAGCCATGCAGTATGAAATAGATCATGCAGATAATATGGTTGAGCGTAATCAGATAGCTGCCGCCATGACCGCGGAGCAGATAGATAAAAATATCCGCAAGCAGAATCACCATATTCATGATCAGCATCGCAGCAAAGTATTTCTGCGCATCATTGTTCTCCCGGTCATGCCTTTTCCGTATATAAAACAGCATAACAAGAAGCAGTATGATGCCGATCAGATTAACTTCTATATACTCAGCCATCACCAGTGCTGTCTGTCCCATTGCTATCCTCACTCCGTTTTTGCAGATATATGTGTTTCCCTTACTCCGCGGATCTTTCCGGAAAGCAGATCATAGAGACGTGCAGGATCAACCGGTTTTGCTATATGTCCGTCCATTCCCGCTTCAAAGCTTTCTTTAATATCATCATCAAATGCATCTGCCGACATGGCAATGATCGGTATTTCCGCCGCATCCGGCCGCTA
>CAZPEW010000031.1:2152-4959 GCA_964585695.1 uncultured Lachnospiraceae bacterium | reverse complement strand
CGGATCTGCCTTGCGGCCTCATGTCCGTTCATTTCCGGCATCCGAATGTCCATCAGAATAACAGTATACTCTCCCACCGCGGATTCCGCAAATACACGGCAGGCTTCCATACCGTTTCCGACACAGTCCACTGTCATCCCCTGCGCCTCCAGCATCGCCTTCGCGATTTCCGTGTTCATGGCATTGTCTTCTGCCAGCAGCGCATGACAGCCGCGCAGGATATTCCAGTTTTCTGCATGATTCTGATCCTTCTCCGGAATTTCATCTGCCTTTTCCAGGTCAAGCGTTACAATGAATTCCGTACCCCTGCCGAGCTCGCTGTGCACCGCAATCGTACCATGCATCAGATCCACGAGTTTCTTTACGATGGACAGCCCCAGCCCGGAGCCTCCTACACCTGCATTGGCAGCCTGCCGTTCCTGTGAGAACGGCTCATACAGCTTGGGGAGAAATCCCGCACTGATTCCGCAGCCTGTATCCCGGACCGTAATTCTCTCCCGGACTGTACGCCCGCTGCTTTCCTCGCTCTCTGTAATCAGCGCAACCGTCCCGCCCTCCGGTGTGAATTTAACCGCATTGGAAAGCAGGTTCAGAAAAATCTCCTGCATACGCAGCACATCCGCACTGACCGTATTTACAGAGCATCTGCTCCTGTCCAGAATAAAATTAATATGTTTCTCATCCATGGCAGGGCGGATGGAAGTAACCACCTTATTGACAAATTCATCAAAGCGCACCGTTTCCGGCTTCAGTGTAATGAGTCCGGTCTCGATTTTTGAGAGATCCAGCGTATCATTAATAAGCGACAAAAGGATCCTGCCCGCACGCTCCAGCTTGTCAAGATAGGTCTTTGCCTCCTCTGCATTTCCGGCCTTTCTTACAAGCGCCGTATAGCCGAGCACCGCATTCAGCGGCGTACGCATATCATGACTTACATTGGACAGAAACTCTGATTTCATTGCATTCGCATGCTGTGCTTCTGCCAAAGCCACCTGCAGCTGCTCCGTACGCGCTCTTGCCTGTCTGGTCTCCTCTGTAATATCATTTCTGAAAAATACGATTTCCTGTTTTGTCGGATCTAGGAACTGGTAGGTGATTTTTTTCTGCAGAACCTCGCCGCCGGCAGTCCTGTAATCATATATGAAGGTATATTCTCCATGTTTCTGCAGTGCATCCATGACTGTCTCATAGGCAATTTTCTGATAATACCCCTGCTGCTCGGACTGCTGCAGCGCCGCTGCAGCCTCCGCCATAACCGTATTATAATCTCCCATTTTAAGGTAGACGGAACTGACCGCCTTCTCTGCGGTATACTGGTAATGAATTTTCCGCGATTCCGTATTGATCAGCGCGATGTAATCATATTCGCGGTTTGTAATAGCTGTGATAACCTTTTCTTCCTTTTCCTGCCGGTCCATATCCACAGAATAGACAATGCCCTCGACATCTCCGCTGCCCGGATTGCTGAGCATGTGCAGGTAGGTTCTGATCCAGTGCAGCTCTCCGTTTTCCACACGCCGGTGGTATCCCAGCGAAATCTGCATTTTCTGCTTCCGGAAATCCTCCAGCAAAGAAGTCCGGTTGAAGGTTCCCTTGAACTGCGCACTTTCCTCCGGATCGGCAATGATAGAACTGATCGTCCCGAACAGCTCATCTACCGTATTCTGGCAGATCAGCGTTCTGATATAGACGGATCTTCCGTGTTCATCCTCAAAGGTATTTCTGGTAATATTCAGATGAAAAATACACAGCGCATCCCCGCTCGCCGAGAGCAGTGTCTCCAGTGTTTTTTCATACTCTCTGTACTGTACCTGATAGCGTGCCCGCTCTACTGCGTATCTTGCACTGCTTCTCTGCTGTACAACAATGTAAATGGTGAGGAGCGCGATGGCTTCTGTCGTCCCCATGATGGAAATAGACGGCAGCAGATACTGAAACAGCGGTCCGAGAATGGGAAATATAAAGAACAGTCCGAACAATGCGATGTCATACTTCTGTCTGCGGGCCTGTTTCCTCCCCCATGCCATAAAGCAGATCACAGCCATAAGATACAGATAACTGAAACCGATAAAGAGAGAGAAATCCGGTCCTCTCAAATAAGTACCTGCACTGTCAAAGTCATAAATCCTGCCGGTAAACAGGTTAAGAAACAGTGCTGCTGCCTCGGCTGCCGGTCCGAATGCAGACAGCACCGACAGTCTGCCGGAGGCCGGATGCCCGTAAAACCAGAAATAGCTGTATTTCATCCAGAAATAGCAGAGGCTTACAAGTGTAAGATAAAAGATCAGATTTACAATATACTGCAGCCTGATTTTTAATGAAAGCAGATCACATCCGTCAACCAGCCACTGCAGATTCTCCATGATAAGAAGCAGCACACAGGAAGCAAAAAGACTGATATAAATTTTCCGGCTGTAGCTTTTTTCCGTGTCAAAACAGAGAGCCGCGAATACCGGAACCAGTATGCACAGACCCAGGATCGGAATCACCAGATTATTGTATTCTGCAGCCGAAAACATATCCTCTCCTTATGGATTGCCAAGGTTATCATCTGACATTTACATCATTATATAGCTTTCGGTGTGTTATTGCCAGCCTGTTTTATTATCAGGCCCTTACTGTTCCATAGCAAAATAGCCAGGATGATCCTCCATCCTGGCAAGCAGTGTCCCCTTAAAGCTCTCAAGGTGTTTCCGCATGACATCCAGCGTATTGATTCCTTCCGGCAGTCCCATCAGGAGATAGCTGCAGATCAGACGGTGCTGGCGCAGTACTTCCGCATTGATTGTACGTTTCTCAATGGCATC
>CAZPEW010000031.1:0-2142 GCA_964585695.1 uncultured Lachnospiraceae bacterium | reverse complement strand
GGTTTCCGAACTGATACATCATATGATGCAGCTCATCATCCAGGACAATAAAATCGTCGATTTCCTCGATATCCTCCTGACTCAGATTCTCCGACCGGTGCATGCAGTCCAGAAGCCTCGCCATCTGCTCATGGCTGATCTTACCCGCAATGTCCCTGAGGAGATCCGCCTCCAGCAGGATTCTGGCATTGTAGCCTTCCTTTACCATTGCAGGATCAATGCGTGATACATAAGTCCCCTTCTGCGGATAAATATCAACCAGCCATTCATTTTTCAGCGCTGTAATCGCTTCATGTACCGGCGTCCGGCTCATCTCCAGCATTTCCGACAGTCTTGCCTCATCAATGCCGTCGCCCGGCTTGAGAATCAGCGACATGATATTTCTGCGCAGCACCCGGTATGCATAGTCTCTGCTGCCTTCCTTTGCCCTGCGGGCCGGAATCCTTATGTCTGTCATATCTCTCCTTCATGCGGAATGCACAGTATCATCTGCCTGAAATATCCTCGACCTGCAGATTGCCAGCTGCCAGCTCTTCAATCTGCTTCCAGATCTGTTCGTCCACAGAGATCCCCTCCTGCAGGTTCCTCCTGCGGGTCTCTGCGGTTCTCTCTCCCGGACAGGTTACATGCTCTCCCGCGCGGACCGGTTCCGCGGCATCAGCCGCTGCCACCCGTTCATCCCACATTTTCTGGATTTCCGCTTCCTCTCCGAAAAGGTAAGGATCATAGGCAATAAAGATCTGACAGCAGCTCCCGCAGCTTCCGTATCCGAGCTCATCCATCTGCCTGCCCGAGTTTCCGTTTGCCATTGCCGCCGCTGCAAGATCCAGCGCGATCGCCATGCCGCTGCCTTTCCAGTATCCCATCGGCAGAATCCGCCTGCTCTCCTCAATGGCACCGGGATCCTCTGTCAGATTTCCGTCTTTATCAAAGCCGCCAGGATAAGGCAGCTTTTTACCGGCCAGACGGTAGACACCCAGCTTTCCGTATGCATACTGGCTCATCGCCATATCCAGCACAATCGGCCCGGACTTCCGCGGAATTCCGATGCAGAAAGGGTTGTTGCCCACGCTCGGAACCCTGGAACCCCACATCGGCATGCAGCTTTCCGTATTGATCCAGCTGATTCCGATAAATCCTGCATTCGCCGCCTGCCATGCATACGTGCCGCCGCGCATCCAGTGGGTTGTATTCCTGAGTGCGGCACAGCCGATCCCATGCTCCTTGGCCAGTGCGATCGCTCTGTCCATGCAGAAAGAAGCATTCAGGACACCGATCCCCAGATGGCCGTCATAATTCTCCACTGCCCCCTTTGCCCTGACAAGCTCCGGCGCCCCATGGATATTGATCCATCCCTTGCCGACATATTCCGCAAACCGCGGAATACGGTTCAGTCCATGGCTCTCCACGCCCTCCAGACTGGATTCGGTATGAACCGCAGCACATTTCTCAGCCTGTTCCTCTGTCAGACCGAGATTCAGAAACACTTTCCTGACCTTACTCTCAACTTCATCATACGGGATCCGAATGCTCATCTCCTCTGCTTCCTCCTGAATATTTATCTGCAGCTGCCTGCATTTTCCGCCTCACCATGCCGTTTTACTTCCCCGCTGCGGCCGGCTTGTTTCTGTCCTCCATGGCATGTATCAATTCTACCATAAAACGATGCGCAGGTGTCGGAACATTTCCCTTTATTCCTGCTCTTACGATGCTGCCGCTGATCGTATCCACCTCGCTCCTGCGCCCCAGCCTGAGATCCGTGTAAATGCTGGTAAGACCCTCCGGACTGTTCTCACAGACAGCCGCAACTTCCTTTACTTTTTCTTCATAATCAAACTCCAGCCCGATTCCGGCTGCCGCATCCACCGTCTCCCGGATCAGACTGCAGCAAAGAATCCACGCATGCGCATCCTGTCTGATAAATCCAAGCGGGACCTGCAGTACAGCCGTCAGTGCAGAGGCGGAAACATTGGTAAACATCTTGTCCCAGATCATCCTCTGTACCTCATTGCTGACATCCGCCATAAGTCCGCAGGCAGTAAAGCTGTCGGCGAATGTCTGCAGCCGGGATGCCTCCCCGGAAACCGCCCCCATATGCGTCATGCCGCTGCCGCCGTGCCTCGTAACTCCGCATTCCGGCGA
>CAZPEW010000030.1:0-15812 GCA_964585695.1 uncultured Lachnospiraceae bacterium | reverse complement strand
GAAATCCAGCAAGATCTGTGGCGGCGGTGCCAAGAGTCCGCTCTGGAAGACTATTTTTGCGAATGTACTTAACATGGAAATGGACTGCGTGGAGACAGAGGAGGGCCCAGGCTACGGCGGTGCTATTCTGGCGGCAGTTGCCTGCGGTGAATATACTTCTGTCCGTGAGGCAGCCGGGAAACTGGTCAGGACTGTTTCTTCTGTAAAGCCGGATCCGGTGCTTGCGGCACGCTATGAGGAGAAATACCAGACTTTCCGCAGGCTTTATCCGGCGCTGAAGGGAATTTTCAAGGCGCTATAAGGAAAATTTAAGGAGGCATAGGACGTGATTATCGAGAGCTGTCATGCAGCGTCATTTTTAAGATATGGAAGAATCATTGAGGGATTGGATGTGCAGCCGATCGTGGATGCACTGAACCAGTATACACCGCTGCCGGAGGGTGTCGGCTATGTGCCGTCGGATCCTGCACTGCAGAATCTGCCGGCAGCAAAAGCCATTGCCGTATCGCTTTTCGGCGGGCTTCCGGTACAGTTCGGCTGGTGCAACGGACATAACAGCAGGCTGAACTGTCTTGAATACCACAGAAACAGCGAGTTCAATCTGGGCACGGAGGATTTCATCCTGCTTCTCGCAAAGGAGGATGAGATCATCAACGGAAAGCTGGATACAGCAAGAGTAAGAGCATTCCGGGTACCGAAGGGGACGCTGGTGGAGGTTTATGCGGATACACTGCATTATGCACCGTGCCATACGGATGCAAAGAGAGGTTTCCGTGTGCTGATCGCACTTCCGGAGGGAACCAATCAGCAGAAGCCGGACTTTACGCCGGCAGCAGAAGAGGATCGCTGCCTGTTTGCACTGAATAAGTGGCTGCTGGCACATCCGGATTCCGCAGAAGCCAGGCAGGGTGCTTATGTCGGGCTTACCGTCGAGAACATAACCGTTTAATAAAGAAATAAAAAATAAATTCCAAAGAGGAGGATATATTATGTTTGACAACATTCCAACCGTGAAACCCGGCATTATCGCTGTTTCCAGAAACTGCTTTCCGATGAGCCTTGCAGAGAGAAGAAGGGCTGCCATTGTCAAGGAATTCGGCAAGGGACTCTATGAGTGCAAGATCGGTGTTGAGACAGAGCTTGATGCAGAGAAGGCTGTAGCGGATGTCAAGAAAAAGGGCGTCAATGCGCTGGTCGTTTATCTCGGCAACTTTGGTCCTGAGACACCGGAGACAATTATCGCGGATCTCTGGGACGGCCCGATCATGTATGTAGCGGCTGCAGAGGGTGACGGCGATCTGTTTGACGGAAGAGGCGATGCGTACTGCGGCATGCTGAACTGCAGCTATAATCTCGGCCTGCGTCATAAGACTGCCTATATTCCGGAATATCCGGTCGGCAATGCAAAAGAGGTTGCGGACAAGATCCGGGAGTTCCTGCCGGTCGCATGTGCGGTAATCGGACTTAAGGGTCTTAAGATTATTGCATTCGGACCGCGTCCGGATGATTTCCTTGCATGCAATGCGCCGATCAAGGCACTGTATGATCTGGGTGTTGCCGTAGAGGAGAACAGTGAGCTGGATCTCCTGGCTGCCTTCAACAAGCATAAGGATGATCCGAGGATTCCGGACAAGCTTGCAGACATGTCCAAAGAGCTTGGCGCAAAGAATCCGTATGCCGGCATTCTCCCTAAGCTTGCGCAGTACGAGCTGACACTGGAAGACTGGGCAAAGGATCACATCGGTACCCGTAAGTATATTGCATTCGCAAACAAGTGCTGGCCGGCTTTCCAGACAGAGTTCGGCTTCGTTCCGTGCTATGTCAACAGCCGCTTTACCGGCAAGGGCATCCCGATCAGCTGTGAGGTGGATATCTACGGAGCACTTTCCGAATATATCGGAACCTGTGTTTCCGGATCCCCGGTAACACTGCTCGACATCAATAACACTGTTCCGGCATCGATTTATGAGAAGAGCATTGAGAAGAAGTACAACTGCCGTCAGGATGAGACTTTTATGGGCTTCCACTGCGGAAATACCTGCAGTTCACTGCTTAAGAATCCGCATATGGGCTATCAGCTTATCATGCACAGAGGACTTGAGCCGGAAAAGAAAGAACCGGATATTACAAGAGGAACCATGGAGGGCGACATCAAGGCAGGAGAGATTACCTTCTATCGTCTGCAGAGCACAGCAGGCACGGAGCTTAAGGCTTATGTTGCTGAGGGCGAGGTTCTGAATGTTCCGACCGAGAGCTTCGGTTCCATCGGTATTTTCCGTATCCCAGAGATGAATCGTTTCTATCGCCATGTACTGATCGAGAAGCGCTTCCCGCATCACGGCGCAGTTGCATTCGGACATTACGGAAAGGAAATCTTTGAGGTATTCAAGTACCTTGGCATTGCGGACATTTCCTACAATCAGCCGGCATCGATGCCGTATCCTAAGGAGAATCCGTTCCACTGATTATAAATAATTATCTGCATATATCGGAAAGAGGGACCCGGCATTTATACGCCGGATCCCTCTTTTCTGCCGTCTGCCTGTGTTTCCGGCCGGCGGTATCCGTGCCCGTACATGTTTTGCCGGATACAAAAGATATGGTATAATAAAATAAAGACAGGAGCTGTATGCCGGACGGCTGTATCCGGAACCGGTGCATCCGGCGGCACACAGTACTTTCAAACGAACATTGCAGAAAGGAGCAAATCATGACAGAGTGTGAAACCTGCAGTCGTTATACGTATGACGATGATGAGGAGGTCTGGGGATGTGATGCGGATTTTGACGAGGATGACATGGCGAGGATGTGGCAGAGCAGGCGTGAGAGATGCCCGTACTGGCATTCGAATGATGAGTACCGTACGGTAAAGCACCAGGCGGTAGGCCATCTTCCGGGCTACTCGGATGAAGGCAGATTTTAAAAGGGGAGGCTGCGCGGCAGCTGTGAATGAAAGATGATGAATATAGTACTGCATGAGCCGGAGATACCGTTTAATACCGGCGCGATCGGCAGAACCTGTGCTGCAACAGACTCTGCCCTTCATATGATTGAGCCGTTTGGTTTTATTCTGAATGACAAAAACCTGAAACGGGCCGGGATGGATTACTGGCCGAAACTGAAGCTCAGCAAATATCTGAATTATGAGGACTTTCTGATGAAGCATCCGGAGCTTGCCTTTGCCGGAGAGGGCGGGGATACAGGCTCCCGTCCCAGACTCTGGTTTGCAACGACCAAGGCGCGGCAGGTGTATTCGGATGCGGAATTCGGGCCGGATGATTTTATTATGTTCGGAAAAGAGTCCGCCGGCATACCGGAG
The DNA here is from genome assembly GCA_964585695.1 of uncultured Lachnospiraceae bacterium. Lineage (GTDB taxonomy): Bacteria > Bacillota > Clostridia > Lachnospirales > Lachnospiraceae > Oribacterium. The sequence goes on along the minus strand of CAZPEW010000030.1, from coordinate 12,493 downwards.
GAGATTCTGGTAAAGCACCCTGCGGCCTGCATCCGGATTCCGATGTGGGGGGACATCCGTTCCCTGAATCTGTCAAATTCTGCTGCGATTATCCTTTATGAAGCACTGCGTCAGAATGGATTCGGCAATCTGGAAAAACAAGGACAGCTGCACAGACTGAAATGGTAAAAGGAGACGATCCCCTGCGGGATCGTCTCCTTTACAGCAGCCCTTCCGCAAACTTCGCGACGTCCTTCATGCTGGCGGTCGGCTCAAAACGTTTTACAACATTTCCTTCACGGTCAGCAATGAATTTGGTGAAGTTCCATTTGATTTCCGGGTTGTTTTTGTAATCCTTGTCAATTTTTTTCAGCATAAGATCCATGGCCAGTGCATGAGGCCCGGCTCCGAAGCCCTCAAAGCCCTTTACAGATTTGAGATATTTATAAAGCGGAAGCGCATTCTCTCCGTTAACCTCTGATTTTTTCATCTGCGGGAATTGTGTGCTGTATTTAAGCTGACAGAACGCGTGGATTTCTTCGTCTGTGCCCGGTGTCTGTCCGGCAAACTGATTGCATGGGATATCAATAATTTCCAGACCTCTTTCATGGAACTTCTCGTACATTTCTTCCAGATCTTTATACTGCGGTGTAAATCCGCAGCCGGTTGCTGTATTTACGATCAGGACAACCTTTCCTCTGAAGCCGGAAAGAGAAATTTCCTCGCCTTTCGGATTTGTAACGGAATAATCATAAATGCTCATGGGATGCCTCCTTAGGTATCTGTTATGGAATAAACTGGGCGATTGTTTTGGTGTATAAATTGTGTAAAATTAAATTTTATCAAATAAAATAAAAAAGTCAAGGGAAACAGAAAAATAATTATTTATATAAATGAAATAAACAGGCGGTTCAGCTATTCCAAAATATCATAACGGAATTTTAGAAAACTATTCAAAAAAGAAATTATAATAGATGCAGTATAAGGGCCTGCTGTATGCAGGCATCGTCGGCAGCAGATACGTAAGGAGGAAAATATGAGGTACGGGTACGGACAGAAGCAGCATGGAATCGGAAAAGCAGTGAAAGGTACAGTACTGGCGGCGGCAGCATTCGCAGCGGTACCATTTATGGCAGTTCCGGCGTTTGCGGGAGCTACCGGCCAGATGGGCGTCAGTGTAAATACACTGGGATTTGACCAGACGGCATACAAGACATTTACCGTAACGGAGAACGGGCAGACGATTCCGGTAAGGGCATATGAAAATATTGTTTATGTGACAAAACCGGTGGACACAGATTACCAGTCCATGAATATCTATATTCCGGAGGCATATTTTGCAGGCGGTGCGGTGAATGGCTATACGGCGGAGACAGCACCGGTTTATTTCCGGAATACCGTGAGTGCCTATATGCCGGGCAAGGCGCTGTCTCTGACATCGGAGGACACCGGGAATGCAGGAGGCGGGATGCCGGCAATGGCTTCTGCGGATGGTACGCCGCTTCCGATGATGGGCGCAGCCGGCAGTTCAGATACGGACAACATGAAAAAAGTTCTGGCGCAGGGCTATGTTCTTGCATGTCCCGGTGCCAGAGGACGTACAAATACCAGTGCGGACGGTACGGTTTATACCGGCAAGGCACCGGCAGGACTTGTGGATCTCAAGGCGGCGGTAAGATATCTCCGTCATAATGATGCGGCAATGCCGGGGAATGCCGATAAAATCATCAGTGACGGTACCAGTGCCGGCGGAGCCATGTCTGCGCTGCTTGGCGCAACCGGAAACAATGCGGCTTATGCACCGTTTCTGACTGCGCTCGGTGCAGCGGATGAAAGAGATGACATCTATATTTCTCTGGATTACTGTCCGATTATCAACGTGGATCATGCAGACGCGGCTTATGAATGGCAGTATGCAGGACTTACTTCGGTGAACGGAATGTTCAGCGGCAGAAAGGCAATGACAGATGAGCAGCTGCAGCTTTCGGAGGAGCTCCGGAGCAGTTTCCCTGCATATCTCAACAGTCTGAATCTCAAGGCGGAAGACGGTACGCCGCTGACGCTCTCAGCGGACGGAACTTCCGGCAGCTTTAAGGAATACATAAAATCGCTGATCATACAGTCGGCGCAGACTGCACTGAATTCCGGTACGGATCTGTCTTCCGCAAAATATCTCACGATCCGGAACGGACAGGTGACGGATGTGGATTTTGCAGGCTACAATGCCGCAACCGAGAGGCAGAAGGCACCGGTTGCTTTTGATGCCCTGGATCTCAGCGCGGGTGAGAACGGGCTGTTTGGTACTGCGGGTAAAAATGCGCAGCATTTTACGGAATTCGGTCTTTTGCATAATACAAAGGAAGGCGCGACGATGGCGGACAGCTACTATATCCGTCTGATGAACCCGATGAGCTTCCTCGGACAGAGCGGAAATACACTTGCACCGTACTTCCGTATCCGTTATGGCACGGCAGACAGCAATACTTCACAGGCCATCGAGGCTGCTTTCGCAGCAAAGCTCCGTGCATGCGGCGCGAATGTTGATATTGCATTCCCATGGGGCGTGGGCCACAGCGGTGATTATGATTTTGATACGCTCTTCCCGTGGATTGATGCCATCTGCAAAGGCTGAACAGGCAGAAGACTTACCGCTCTGGAAAAGTATATGAAATAAAAAGTGTCTCGTCCGGATGCGTCCCCAAAAACTCTGACTTTTTGGGGTCACATCATACGGCGAGGCACTTTTTTATATAAAATGCCGGAATATTCTGATTAATTTCACAGAAAGACTTGAATTATACTGAACATATGATAATATATTCATATGAATGAAGATTCATTTCAGGACGCGCTGCAGGGAAAGCGGCAGGCAGCTGTCTGTATCATGTAAAAGCAGGAGAGACGGGATGGAAAAAAACAGAAGTACAAAGGAAGAACACATTGTCCGGGATGCAGCCGAGGATGAGCTTTGCAATCTTGCGGAGCTGTTTAAGGTATTCGGCGATTCTACAAGAATCCGTATCCTGTCTGATCTATTTGAGGGCTGTAAGAACGTAACTGAAATCTGTGCGGATCTGGAAATGAACCAGTCCGCGATTTCACACCAGCTTAATATTCTCAGACCCTCCTAACTGATCAGAGTGATACGGGAGGGCAAATCCATGTACTACAGTCTGGCGGACGATCACGTTAAAACCATCATTGCAATGGGCAGAGAGCACATTGAGGAATGAAATCAGTCAAATACAAAGGGGAACCGGATTATGAAAAAGAAATTCAAATGCGCAATTGACTGCGCGAACTGTGCAGCAAAGATTGAGGATGCGGTGAAAAAGCTGGAGGGCGTTACGGATGCCAGGGTTAATTTTATGATGCAGAAGTTTACGCTGGAAGCAGAGGATGACAGGTTTGATGAAATATTGCAGAAAGCCATTGAGACCGGGAGGAAAATCGAACCGGAGTTCTCAGTGGAGGTGTAAGGATGGATCTTAAGCTGAAAAAGGAACTGCATAAGGTGATTCTGTCTGCCGCGCTGTTTTTTATCCTTCTGACTGCAGACAAGACAGGCATGCTGCCGGCGGTATTTGATAACCGTATTTTTTCTTTCCTGGTCTATCTTGTTCCGTATCTGCTCTGCGGGCATGAGGTGGTAAAGGATGCCTTCATCGGGATCCGCAACCATCAGGCATTCGATGAATCTTTTCTGATGTTTGTCGCAACCATCGGTGCATTTGCAACCGGAGAGAATTCTGAAGCGGTTGCCGTCATGGTCTTTTACCAGGTCGGCGAATGGTTCCAGAGCTATGCACTCGGCCGTTCCCGCAAATCGATTTCCGATCTCATGGATATTGCGCCGGAGTATGCCAATATCCTGCGGGAGGACGGAACGGTGGAAAAGGCGGATCCGGATGAGGTTGCGGTCGGCGATACACTGGTGATCAGGGCCGGTGAGAGGATACCGGTAGACGGAGTGGTACTGTCCGGAGAGAGCCTTGTCAATACAGCTGCGCTGACCGGTGAATCGGTGCCGCGCACGGTGCGTCCGGGAGACCAGATTATCTCCGGCTGCATCAACGGGGAGGGACTCCTCCGGATCAGGGCGGTCAAGGCTTTTGAGGATTCTACGGTATCCAGGATCCTGGAGCTGGTGGAGACTGCCTCGGAAAAGAAGTCCCATACGGAGAATTTCATCACGCGGTTTGCCCGCGTGTATACGCCGGTTGTTGTTTATGCAGCGCTGGCGCTTGCGATTATTCCATCTGTTATCACACGCAGCCCGCAGACGTGGATCTACCGCGCCTGCACCTTCCTCGTTATTTCCTGCCCGTGTGCACTGGTGATTTCTGTGCCGCTTGCCTTTTTCGGCGGGATCGGCGCGGCGAGTGCCAATGGTGTTCTTGTCAAGGGTTCCAATTACCTAGAACTGATGGCGCATATTCATACCATTGTGTCGGATAAGACCGGCACGCTGACAGAGGGCAATTTCAAGGTTTCCGAGGTGCTGCCGGCTTCCGGTGTTACAAGAGAGAAACTGCTCGGAACGGCTGCGCTGGCGGAGGGACTCTCTACGCATCCGATCGCAAAATCAATTCAGACTGCATTCGCATCAGAAGCACCGGAGGCGGCTCTTAATCTGCACAAGGTCTCGGATACGGAGAATATTTCGGGACAGGGACTGTGTGCTGTGATGGACGGGCACAGGATTCTCATCGGGAATGACCGTCTGATGCAGGAGAACGGCATCGGATTTACGGAAGCGGAGGATGATGCCGCGACGGTTTCCTATGTCGCGGAGGACGGGAAATATCTCGGCGCGATTCTGATCCGGGACTGTGTAAAGGCAGGTGCTGCCGAGGCAATCCGGGCGATGAAAAAAGAGGGCGTGCAGGAGGTGGTGATGCTGACCGGCGACCGCAAGGCGGTCGGTGAAGCGGTCGGGAAAGAGCTCCGGATTGACAGGGTCTTTTCCGGACTGCTGCCGCAGGACAAGGTCAGCAAGGTGGAGACACTGCTTTCTGAGCTTTCCGGCACCAAGGGGAAGCTTGCATTCATCGGGGACGGCATCAATGATGCGCCGGTGCTTACCCGTGCGGACATCGGCATTGCGATGGGCTCCATGGGATCGGATGCTGCCATTGAGGCTGCGGATGTTGTGATTATGGATGATGATCTCCGGCGGATCCCGGTGGTTATCCGCATCGCCAGGAGAACAGCCGGCATTTCGACGCAGAACATCGTGTTTGCATTGGGCGTAAAGCTTCTGATCCTGGTTCTGGGTGCGCTGGGACTGGCCGGGATGTGGGCTGCGGTATTTGCGGATGTCGGAGTTGCCGTGCTCTGCATCATCAATTCCATGCGGCTCCTCACCATCCGCAGGACAATCTGATCAGGAGATGCCTGCTTTTTCAGACGGCCGGATTATTATGGAAATTTCTGATTCTTTCAAGCTCATCACTTTTTTCGTGATGGGCTTTTTCATAGTGTTCGCTGAGCTTCCGGAAGGACTCCGGACTTAATACATGCTCGATCCTGCAGGCATCCTGCGCAGCGGTGTAGGAGCTGACGCCGAGAGAAACCAGCATATCTGTAATCAGCACATGCTTTTCATAGGTGCTTTTTGCGAGGAGGAGGCCGGTTTCCGTGAGCGTGATGCAGCCTTTTTCGTCCATGATGATTTTGCCCTCCTCACGGAGATGCTTCATGGCAATGCTGACGGATGGCTTGGAAAAGTTCATCATATTGGCGATGTCAATCGAATGTACATACGGCTGATTCATGGACAGAATCAGTATGCTCTCAAGATAGTTTTCTGCGGATTCATGGGATTCATAAGCCTTCATTTGAAGATCTCCTTTATACGATAAATAATGTTTTTGTAAAGTATATCACAGCATTGCAAGTTCTCATTGATTTCCGGGAAGTTTTTGTTATAATCAGCTTGATTTGTTGCAGCCTTTGAACCATTCCGGCAGCGGAACGGGGAAGATGCAATAAAAATCTACTATTAAATATGAAGGAAGGTCAATTGCAAGGCAGAAATGCCTTCAGACCCTGCGAGGTTTTTATGAGTTGGAAAATGCGCTGATTAATTTACAGGGAGTTTCAAAATCCTTTGATGGACAGATGGTCCTGGATGATCTCAATCTCTCAATCCGAGAGAATTCTTTTGTTCCCCTGCTTGGCCCTTCTGGCTGTGGTAAAACCACAACGCTCAGAATCATCGGCGGCTTCGAGTCACCGGATCAGGGACGAGTATTCTTTGGCGGTAATGACATTACCAATACCCCGGCAAACAAACGACAGTTAAATACCGTATTTCAGAAATATGCATTGTTTCCTAACATGAATATCGCGGAGAATATTGCATTCGGACTCAGGATTAAAAAGAAGCCCGAGAGCTTTATCCGGGATAAGATCAGGTATGCACTGAAACTGGTAAATCTGGAGGGGCTGGAGAACCGTGATGTGGAATCGCTGTCCGGCGGACAGCAGCAGAGAATTGCAATTGCGCGGGCAATTGTGAATGAACCTAAGGTCCTTTTACTGGACGAACCTCTTGCAGCACTTGACAGAAAACTCAGACAGGAAATGCAGTACGAGCTGATCCGGCTGAAAAATGAGCTCGGCATTACGTTTCTATATGTTACCCATGACCAGGAAGAAGCCATGACCATGTCCGACACGGTTGTCGTCATGAACCAGGGCTATATCCAGCAGATGGGGACACCGCAGCAGATATACAATGAACCGGAAAACGCATTCGTCGCAGATTTTATCGGCGAGTCCAACATAGTCCGCGGAACGATGATCGAGGACAGGCTGGTGGAAATTTTCGGCGCCAGATTCCGCTGCGTCGATTCCGGATTCGGAACCAACAGACCGGTCGATGTTGTTATACGTCCGGAGGATGTGGAGCTTGTGGATATCCACGCAGACAACGCACTCCTGAAGGGACGCATGACCTACGCGATTTTCAAGGGCGAATGGTATGAGATGGGACTTGTTACGGAGGACGGCTATGAGTGGCTGATCCATTCGACCGAGCTCCATGAACCAGGAACAGAAGCCGGTATGTATGTAAAGCCATACAACATCCAGATCATGAACCGGCCTGCATCTGAGGATGAGGAGGCGATGGGCGTTGAAGAGTAAGGAGACCCGTATTCTGGCTGCGCCGTATCTGATCTGGATGATCGGATTCATCGTGATCCCGCTTTTTGTGATTCTGTATTACGGGCTCATCAACGCAGACGGACAGTTTACATTCGCGAATGTACTTGCAATCGGCAGACCGGAACACCTGAAGGCACTCTGGCTTTCTATTGTGCTTGCTGCAATCAGTACGGTGATCTGCCTTCTTCTGAGCTATCCGCTTGGCCTTATTCTCCGTACAAAGAAGGTCGGGGCGGGCTCCTTTGTGATCTTTATTTTTATACTTCCGATGTGGATGAACTTCCTCCTGCGGACACTTGCATGGCAGACGCTTCTGGAAAAGAAGGGGGTCATCAATGCGCTTCTGACGGCGCTGCACCTGCCGAACCAGCACATCATCAATACGCCGGCGGCGATTGTATTCGGTATGGTGTACAATTTCCTGCCGTTTATGATCCTCCCGATCTTTAATACGCTTGCAAAGATTGATGACAATACCATCAATGCGGCAAAGGATCTCGGCGCCAATTTCTGGCAGACACTTGTCCGGGTTATTATCCCGCTCTCGGTGCCGGGGATTGTTTCCGGTGTGACCATGGTGTTTGTGCCGGCACTGACCACCTTTGTTGTTTCTGATATGCTCGGCGGCGGCAAGATTCTCCTGATCGGAAATGTCGTGGAGCAGGAATTCATGCGTACGGCAGACTGGAACCTGGGATCCGGCCTGTCACTTGTCATGATGATCTTTGTTATCGTCTCCATGGTTGTACTGTCCCGTTTTGATACAGACAGCACAGGAAGGGGGACGATGCTGTGATGGCAAAGGCAAAGCGCTTTTTTGAGAATTTCTATCTTGCGGTGATTGTCCTTTTTATGTATGCACCGATTTTTACCATGATGGTGCTGTCTTTCAACCAGTCCAAGTCCAGAAACATGTGGGGCGGTTTTACAACGGGCTGGTATGCGGAGATGATCCAGGATGAAACCATTATCGCGGCACTGCGGAATACGCTGGTGATTGCACTGGTTTCTGCACTGGCTGCGACCATCCTCGGCACCATGGCGGCAATTGCAATCCGGAACATGAAGCCTTTTGCACGGAATACCATTATGGGTATTACCAATATTCCGATGCTGAATGCGGATATTGTGACCGGAATTTCCCTGATGCTTGCGTTTATTGCATTCGGGATCTCTCTTGGCTTTAAAACCATTCTGTTTGCGCACAGTACCTTTAATCTGCCTTATGTAATTCTGTCGGTCATGCCGAAGCTGAAGCAGTCGTCCACCACCAATTATGAGGCGGCGCTGGATCTCGGCGCGACACCGCGGCAGGCATTTTTTATGGTGGTGCTTCCGGATATCATGCCGGGAGTCATGAGCGGGTTCATGCTTGCGTTTACAATGAGTCTGGATGATTTTATCATTACGCATTTTACAAGAGGTGCCGGTATTGATACAATTTCCACGCTCGTTTATTCTCAGGTGCGGAAGGGGATCAGTCCTTCTATGTATGCGCTGTCGACAGTGATCTTTATTGCGGTTTTCCTGATCCTGCTGATCGGCAACTATGCACCTGGATGGCTGAAAAAGAAGAGGGTAAAGCTGTGAAAACAAACAGGAAGCAATGGGCTCTCGCCGGGCTTCTTATGCTGACGGCAGCGGGCACCTGCATAGCGGCAGGGTGCGGGCGCAGTGCCGGCGGAGAGGCACAGAGCACAGAAAACGATAATACACTGAATGTCTACAACTGGGGCGAATACATCGACCCGGATGTGGTGAATATGTTTGAGGAGGAGACCGGGATCAAGGTAGTCTATGATACCTTTGAAACCAACGAGGAAATGTATCCGGTCATCCAGGCCGGCGGTGTTGTATACGATGCGGTCTGCCCTTCCGATTATATGATTGAAAAGATGATCAGCACGGATCTCCTGGAACCGCTGGATTACAGCAGGATTCCTGAAATCAAGGAGATCGGCAGATCCTATATGGATATGTCGCAGCAGTTTGATCCGGGCAATAAGTATGCGGTTCCGTATACCTGGGGAACGGTCGGTATCATCTACAACAAACAGATGCTCGATGAGCTGGGTGTTCCGTATCCGACCAAATGGGCGGATCTCTGGAATCCGGCGCTGAAGGATGAAATCCTCATGCAGGATTCTGTCCGGGATGCGTTTATGGTTGCGTTGAAAAAGGACGGGTACTCCCAGAATACACAGGACGATGCGGAACTGGATCGGGCCATGCAGGATCTGATTCAGCAGAAGCCGATTGTCCAGGCCTATGTTGTTGACCAGGTCAGAGATAAAATGATCGGCGGAGAGGCTGCAGTCGGCGTCATTTATTCCGGTGAAATGCTCTACATTCAGGATGAGGTGGCTGACAGCGGCATGGATCTGGAATACGTTATTCCGGAGGAGGGCACCAATCTCTGGCTGGACTGCTGGGTGATTCCGAAGAATGCCCGGCATAAGGACAATGCGGCAAAGTGGATCGACTATCTCTGCCGTCCGGATATCGCACTCAGGAATTTTGAATACATCACCTATGCGACACCGAATCAGGGTGCCTATGATCTGATGGATGAGGAATATAAGGAGAACAAATCGCTTTTCCCGGATACAGACAAGCTCCTCAGGAATTCAGAGGTGTATCATTATTTCAGTCAGGCTGTTGACAAAAAATACAATGACCGCTGGAAGATTGTAAAGTCAAGCTGATTTTCTTGTATGCGGGACAGAAAATGTGCTATTATATATGACAGCTTATGCGCAGCAGAACCAGGATCTGCGCATACTTCCTGGAGGGATTATGAAAGATAAGTATATGGCTTATATCGGTTCCTATTCCTATACCGGTAAGGCAAAGGGAATTACGATCTGCGATGTGGATGTTAAAAACGGTACATTTACCAAGCGTACGGAAATAGAGGTCAACAATTCCTCTTATCTGGTAGCCGCGAGGGACCAGAAAACACTGTATTCGATTTCCGATGAGGGTGTCATAGCCTTCCGTATTCTGGAAAACGGTGCGCTTTCCCGCATGAACACGAGAAACATCCGCGGCATGCGAGGCTGCCATCTGGCTATTGACCAGAAGGATGAGTATCTGATGGTATCCGGATACCACGACGGCAAGGCTACGCTGCTGGGTGTGGAGAAGGACGGTGCTGTCGGTCCGATTATTGACGGCGTTTATGACAAGGGAATCGGCTCTGTTGCAGAGCGTACCTTCCGTCCGCATGTTTCCTGCACCAGGATGACGGATGATCAGAAGTATATTATGGTTGCCGATCTCGGTATCGATCAGGTGAGGGTTTTCCGTTTTGACAAAACCGACGGAAAGATGCGTCAGATTGATACGATCCGCTGCGAGCTGCAGTCCGCACCGCGTCACTTCCGCTTCTCGCCGGACAGGAAATTCCTGTATCTGATGTATGAAGTAAAAAATGTAATAGATGTATATACATTCCGTGAGGGAAAGACCGATTCGGATATTTCACTTGAAAAGATCCAGACGATCTCGACCCATAATGATCCGTCCAACAGTCCGCTGATTGCAGCATGCCAGATGCGGTTCTCACCGGATCCGGATGCACAGCATCTGTACTGCACAAATGCAGGCATCAATACGCTGACTGTTTTTGACAGAGACAAGGAGACCGGGCTTCTGTCCATGAAGGGCAGCCTGCCGGTTTCCGGCGCATATCCAAAGGATTTCTGTGTTTTCCCGGATGAGAAGCATATAGCAGTGGCTAATAACGAGTCCGGAACAATCACCTTTTTCTCAGTGGATTATGAGAAAGGTCTTCTTGTAATGAATGCAAGAGAACTTCCGATTGACGAGCCGAACTGCATCTGCATGGTAAAGATACCGGAATAAGGGAAGCTGTAAAAGGAGGCTGCATGGCCGGAGACACATTCGGAAAGTTATTCAGGATCACAACCTTCGGAGAGTCACATGGACCGGCACTGGGCGTTGTCATTGACGGTTGCCCGGCCGGTCTTTTGCTTTCTGCTGAGGATATACAGCCATATATGGACCGGCGCAGGCCGGGGCAGAATCTGCGGACAACCCAGCGGCAGGAGGCAGACCGGATAGAGATCCTCTCCGGTGTATTTGAGGGCAGGACGACCGGGACGCCGATTGCAATTCTGGTAAGGAACAGTGATCAGCATTCGGGGGATTATTCTGCAATTGCGCACGTATTCCGGCCGGGGCATGCGGATTATGGCTTTACGGAGAAATACGGATTCCGCGATTACCGCGGCGGAGGGAGATCCTCCGGGCGGGAAACGCTGGCGAGAGTTGCCGGCGGTGCGGTGGCGGCCAGGCTCCTCGGTACACTGGGGATTACAGTGCATGCAGAGTGCACGGAGCTTGCCGGGATTTCTCTGGAAACACCGGAGGGTAAAAAGGCAGCGGAGGAAAAGGTGCTCTCTCTCCGGGAAGAGCTGGATTCAGCCGGCGGCATTGTTGTATGCAGAGTTTCCGGACTGAAGCCGGGTATCGGGGAGCCGGTATTTGACAAGCTGGATGCAAGACTTGCGCAGGCAGTCATGTCGATCGGTGCAGCAAAGGGTGTGGAGATCGGAGACGGCTTCCGCGCTGCGGAGACGACCGGATCCGTAAACAATGATGCGTTTGCCGCGGAAACGGCGGCGGACGGCAGCAGGCATATTTCCAAGAAAACCAATCATTCCGGCGGGACGCTCGGCGGTATGAGCGACGGATCCGATGTGCTGATCAGAGCGGCTTTTAAACCGACGCCCTCGATTGCACGTCCGCAGGAAACTGTCAATGAGGCAGGCGAGAATGTCACTATTGAGATCAGGGGGAGACATGATCCGACGGTGGCTGAGCGGGCAGCGGTTGTGGTGGAATGCATGACGGCGCTGACGGTGGCCGATCTCCTTATGGAAAACATGACTGCGCGCGTGGAGTATTTAAAGGAAATTTACGGAAAACACTGAATTTATCATACAGAGGAGGCAGAATAATGGCAGAGGAATTTAATTCGGTAGAGGAGCTGGGACTTTGCGTACTGCACATCGGAATCAATGCCGATGGCGAGGAGGACGCAAAAAGAATTGCGGAGGAGTTCAGAACACTGATGGGATTTATCCCCAAGTTCGGACATTCTTCCATTTTTGCATCACCGCTGGTGGAGATCATGAAAAAGGACGGTCCCGGAGAGAAGGGACATATTGCGATCGGCACACATGATGTGGATAAGGCGGCAGCGTATTTCAGATCCACCGGCATGGGCGTCAAAGAGGAAACTGCGGCATACAATGAGGATGGCAGCATGAAGTTTATCTATCTGGACAAGCAGATTGCAGGCTTTGCGATTCAT
>CAZPEW010000029.1:0-16176 GCA_964585695.1 uncultured Lachnospiraceae bacterium | reverse complement strand
GAGGAGAATAGATGATGAATGTTGATGGTGTTACCAATGGAATTGTACTTGACCATATCAAGGCAGGAAAGAGCATGCTGGTTTATAAATATCTGGGACTGGACAAGCTGGACAACTGTGTTGCGATGATACAGAACTGTACAAGCGGAAAAATGGGGCGGAAGGATATCGTAAAGATTGACCAGGAAATTGATCTGGATCTCGATGTCCTCGGCTATATTGATCCGGGCATTACTGTAAATTATGTAAAGAACGGAAAGCTGGAGAGCAAGCGCCATCTTGCACTGCCGGAGAAGCTTACCAATGTGCTGCACTGCAAGAATCCGCGCTGCATCTGCTCTGTCGAGCAGGAACTCCCGCATGTATTCAAGCTTGTAGATGCTTCCAAGCGGCAGTATCGCTGCATCTACTGCGATACCATTGCGAATGATGCAGAATTCTCAGACTGAGCAGAAACCAGCTTATTAAATGAAATCTGCACAAAATACAGAGGCCTTTTTCTGCGGAATCGTTGAATTTCCGGAAACGTTACCGGAAAAGATTGTGCTTGCCATCAGACTGTGCTATAAAAATACTAGATTGCAGGATTGCGGATGTGCAGAGCACAAAACAGTCCATCATCATACTATACACATATGTCAGAGAATGACAGAAATGCAGGCACAGACCGGAGCACCGGAAATATGTGATCAAGGCGGTGAGAGACAGCCGGAGTGCAGGGAAGCATATCACAGAAAGCAGGAAAAATCATGAGCCAAAGAAAAGCTGGAATCCTGATGCCGATCTTTTCTCTTCCGGGGAAATACGGAATCGGTACATTGGGAAAGGAAGCCTATGCGTTTGCGGATTTCCTCCGCGAGGCGGGGCAGAGCTACTGGCAGATTCTGCCGGTAGGACCGACAGGCTACGGAGATTCTCCATATCAGAGTTTCTCTACATTTGCCGGAAACCCGTACTTCATTGACCTCCCAACGCTGACAGAAGAGGGACTTCTGACAGAGGATGAATGTGATGAGGCGGATTTCGGGACCAGACAGAGAACCATCTCGTATGACCATATGTATTATGAGCGTTTTCCGCTCCTTAATCTTGCGTTCCAGCGATTCAGGCCGGATGCGTCTTATGATGCCTTTATAAAAGAAAATCATTACTGGCTGGATGCCTATGCTGCTTTTATGGAAAAAAAGAGCGGATATCCTGCTGAATTCCACTGTTTCCTGCAGTATAAGTTCCTGCAGCAGTGGGATGCTTTCCGGAGCTATGTGAATGCACTTGGCATAAAAATCATCGGAGATATCCCGATTTATGTTTCCGGTGACTCTTCTGATGTGCAGGTGGATCCGAAGCTGTTCCAGCTCGGACCGGACGGCAGGCCGACAGCGGTTGCCGGGTGTCCGCCGGATGCCTTTTCTGCGGACGGACAGCTCTGGGGCAATCCTCTTTACGACTGGGATTATCATAAAAAAACCGGATACAGCTGGTGGATACAGCGGATGAAGCACTGCTTCCGGCTTTATGATATTGTGCGGGTAGACCATTTCCGCGGATTTGATGAGTATTATTCCATCCCATACGGTGATAAAACAGCCAAAAACGGGCATTGGGTCAAGGGACCGGGCATTGATCTTGTCAATCATCTGAAGGAGGCTCTTGGCGACCGCCAGATCATTGCAGAGGATCTTGGATATATTACGGATTCTGTAAAGAAGCTGGTAGCGGATTCCGGGTATCCGGGAATGAAGGTGCTGGAATTTGCCTTTGATTCCAGAGAAGCAGCAGACTACCGTCCGTCCACCTGGCCGGAGCATTCGGTAGCGTATACCGGAACACATGACAACCAGACACTCAGAGCATGGTTCTATGAGCTGGATGATGCAGACAGAAAGATGGCTGCGGATTATCTGGGAGAGACCGTGGAGGAACTGGAAAAAGAGGATTACGTCGGCAGATTCATCCGGCTTGCGATGGATTCTGTTTCGGAGACTGTGATTATACCGCTGCAGGATTACAAACGCTTCGGCAAGGAGGCCAGAATTAACCACCCGTCTACGCTGGGACAGAACTGGACTTTCCGGTTTATTCATTCGGATTTTGACAGTGCACTTCTGGAGGAAATAAAGGACGTGACCAAAGAAAGCGGCAGATATGCAGGGATCGAAGCTGACAATTAAGGAGATCGCCAAGCTGTGCGGCATCAGTGTATCAACGGTGTCAAGAGCGATCAACAATCAGCGTGATATTAATCAGGAAACAAAGAAAAAGGTGCAGGCGGCTATCGAGCAGTACGGCTACGTGCCCAATAATTCCGCACGGAATCTGAAAATCAATGATGCGCGGAACATTGCAGTGCTGGTCAAGGGAATCACCAATCCTTTTTTCAATTCGATGCTGCGTATTTTTGAGAATGAATGTGCAAGAAACAACTATTCGCTGGTTCTGCAGCATGTGGACAGCGGACAGGATGAGGCTGCCGCGGCGGCGCTTCTGGAAAAGGAGAAGCGGCTGAACGGTATTGTTTTCCTCGGGGGAAGCCCGCTCCATTTCCGGGAGAAGCTGGACCGGCTGCAGGTGCCGTTTGTGCTTTGCAGCGGTGCGCTGGATGAAAGCGGCAGTGCGGATTATTCCTGTGTCACCATTGATGACCGCAGGGAATCCGCAAAGCTTGTGGACTATCTGATTAAAACGGGCCGGCGGCGGATCGCCATTCTGTGTGCCGGACGGGAGGATGACAGCATCGGGCGGCTCCGGCTGGAGGGATATCTTTCGGCACTTGCGGACAATGGAATTGCTGCCTCGGAGGAGCTTCTGATCCGGCCGGAATTTCCGGAAAACACCTATACACCGGATAACGGCTACTGGTGTGCGGAGCAGCTGGTTGCTTCCGGTGTTTTGTTTGACGCTGTTTATGCGATTTCTGATTTTATTGCAGTCGGTGCGCTGCGGGCACTGCAGGATCATGGCATCAGGATTCCGCAGGATGTTTCGCTGGCAGGTTTTGACGGGCTGGAGATCGGGAAGTATCTGACACCGTCGCTTACGACGCTGACACAGCCGATGGATGCCATGGCCTATGAATCCATCCGTACGCTTCTCAGGGAGATTGAAAGAGCAGAACAGAGCCGGGACCGGAATGCGGGAACCGGGGACGGAAATACGGCTGACTCCGGACCAAAGAATCACCGGATTTTTGAGTGTACACTTACAAGACGTGAGAGTGCGTGAGCGTATCTCTTTACCAATATGTATGTTTGCTTCCGGAACGCCCATGCAGGCGTTTCGGGGACAGGCATGCATATTTTTAATTTCCGGAGACGGGCATGCCGGAAGGCAGATTGCCGGCTTGTTATCATGAATTGACTTTGAAGCGTATTCATTCTACAATTTACTGGCAGGATACTTACGGAAGGATATGGAGTAAAGGAGTTGTATGGGAACTGAAAACGAAAAGGCAGCATATAAGGGGCTGGTTGCATTCGATCTGGACAATACGTTGCTGGATCATAACACCTGGAAAATTCCGGATTCCGCACTTGCTGGGATACGGCTTCTGAAGCGGGCGCATTACCTTGTTGTGATCGCTTCCGGGAGAAATATGCATGACAGGAATTCCAGCCAGTATCTGGAGATTATCAGGCCGGATGCGCTGGTGCATATGAACGGCACCAGAGTGGAAATCGGAGAGGAAACGATCCGGGACCATCAGATGGACCGGGAGATCCTGCAGCGGCTTCTGGATTACGCATCGAAGCATACGCTTGCAGTCGGCGTGAGAATAGGAGAAACGGACTATTTCACGTATCCGGAGAAGGTCATTGAGCATGATCTTAAGTACTGGGGCAAGAGTGAACGGAATTTCGGAGATCCCTGCCAGCTTCTGAAGCTGCAGGTCCGTGCGCTTGCCTATGCCGGCGGCAAAGACGGGGCAGACGAGCTGCAGCATGCTTTCCCGGAGCTGCAGGTTCTGATGTTTTCAAAGGAAACCGGTGCAGATATTTTTGAGAAGGGCTTCTCCAAGGCAGACGGTATTGCCGTGCTCTGCGAGCATTTCGGAATACCGATGGAAAAGACATTCGCTTTCGGAGACAGTCACAACGACCGGGAGATGCTGGAAAAAATTCAGGTCGGCATCGCCATGGGAAATGCCGTGCCGGAGATCCGGGAAGTTGCAGATTATATTACGGATGATATCGATCAGGACGGGATCTATAATGCACTGAAGCATTTTGGTTTGATTAACGGAGAGGAAGCAAAGAGCTTTGTCTCCACCCCGGAGCCGTATGCCGCAGGCATCGTCTCCGGAACATAAGGAGTGACAGAATGAGAGAACAGCTGACAGAATTAAGGAAGGCAATGAAGCTTGAGGAGGTGGATGTCTATCTGATACCGATGGACGATTTCCACCAGAGTGAATATGTAAGTGATTATTTCCGTACGGTCCGCTATATTTCCGGGTTTACGGGAGATTCCTGCAGTATTATTGTGACACAGGACAGAGCGGTGCTGTTTACAGACGGACGTTATTTCATCCAGGCGGAAAAGGAGCTTTCCGGCAGCGGTGTGGAGCTGATGAAGATGGGAGAGCCGGGTGTGCCGACGCTGGAGGATTATGTTGCTTCCGTGCTGCCGGAGGGCGGGACCCTTGGATTTGACGGAAGATGCGTGGATTTCCGGACCGGCTCTCTTTTGCAGGATATCGCAGGTGAGAAGGAAGCGGTAATCGCAAGCGATCTGGATCTTGTCGGAGAGATCTGGAAGGACAGGCCGGCGCTTCCGGTGTCCAGAGTATGGATTCTGGAGGAGAAATGGTGCGGCAGGAGTGCGGCGGATAAGCTTGCGGATCTCCGCCGGGATATGAAGGAAAACGGCGCCGACATTCACGTCATCTCCAGTCTGGACGATATTGCATGGCTCCTGAATCTCCGCGGAGACGATATTCCGTGCAATCCGGTATTCCTTTCCTACCTTCTCGTAGATCAGGAGGACTGCTATCTTTTTGCCAGCAAGGAGGATTTTGACAAGGATGTTCTTTCCTACCTTTCCGGGCTGAATGTACACCTTGCAGCGTATGATGAGATTTATCCGGCGCTTATGCAGCTCCGCAGCAGGACCATCCTCCTTGAGACCGGCAAGACCAATTTCAGGATGATCATGTCTCTGGATGAGAGCATCGATGTAGTGGATACGATGCTTCCGACCTCCATTAAGAAGGCTGTCAAGAACGATACGGAAATTGCAAATGAACAGAATGCCCACATCAAGGACGGCGTGGCAGTTACCAATTATTTCTATTTTATGAAGCATGCCTTCGGACCGGACGGTACGCTCCGGGAGGAAGCCAAGGATATACTGCAGGCGCAGCATCTCACCGAGATGACCGGCTCTGATTATCTGGAGCGCCTCCGGAGAGAGCAGGATGGAATCCTGGGACTGAGCTTCCCGACGATTTCCGCTTACGGGGAGAATGCAGCGCTTCCGCATTATCAGCCAAGCCGTGAGCATGATGTTGAAATCAGACCGGCCGGACTGTATCTTGTGGATTCCGGCGGACAGTATTTTGAGGGAACGACGGACATTACCCGTACTTTTGTCATGGGACCGGTGACGGCAGAGGAAAAGAAGCATTTTACCATGGTTGTGCAGGCAATGTTGCGTCTCGGAGATGTGCAGTTTCTGCATGGATCCATCGGCGTGACCTTTGACTATGCGGCAAGAGAGATTTTCTGGAAGGAAGGTCTCAACTTCAACCACGGAACCGGACACGGCGTCGGGTATCTCCTGAATGTGCATGAGCGGCCGAACGGCATCCGCTACCGCATCGTACCGGAGCGGATGGACAGCGGCGTATTTGAGCCGGGGCATATTACCTCCGATGAGCCGGGTATTTATATAGAGGGAAGCCATGGCATCCGGATCGAGAATATGACAGTCTGCAGGAAAGCCTTTACCAATGCGTACGGCACATTCCTGCGCCTTGAATTTCTGACAATGTGCCCGATCGATCTCGACGGCATTGATACTTCCATTATGGAAAAACGGGATATCGGGCTTCTGAACCGGTACCATCGCACGGTATATGAAAAGCTGTCTCCGTATTTTGCAGGAGAGAAGCTTGAATGGCTTAAAAATGCGACAAGAGAGGTTCAGTAATGGATAAAAATGCGCTTTACTATACGGCGCCTTACCAGAAGGAATTTGATGCAGAGGTGCTGTCCTGCACAGAAAAAGCGGGGCAGTATCTGATCGTGCTGGACCGGAACGGCTTCTATCCGGAGGGCGGCGGACAGCCGGCAGACACCGGAAGCATAGGCCGTGCCCGCGTTCTGGATGTCCGGGAGGATACGGCATCCGGCCTGATTCTGCATCGGACGGATCTGCCGCTCGCACCGGGAGAGAAGGTTCACTGCACGATCGACTGGCAGAAGCGTTTCCGCAATATGCAGAATCATTCGGGAGAGCATATCATTTCCGGTCTGATCCACCGTCATTACGGGTTTGACAATGTCGGCTTCCATATGGGTGATGTGATTACCATTGACTTTAACGGTGCCATCGGCCGGGAGCTTCTGATGCGGATAGAGGCAGAGGCGAATGCTGTCGTCTGTGAGGATCGGGAAATCAGAATTCTGTACCCGTCTGCGGAGGAGCTTCCGCAGTGGGACTACCGGAGTAAAAAGGAGCTTAACGGGACAGTCCGGCTTGTGGAGATAGAGGGGGCAGACCTCTGTGCCTGCTGCGGAACACATGTGAGGCGGACCGGAGAAATCGGTGTCATCAAGCTGCTGTCGGCGGTCAGCCATCGCGGCGGTACACGGATCGAGATGACTGCGGGTCTTGATGCTGCAGCGGATTATGACAGAAAGCACAGGATGCTTCTGGAGGCAGCGCGGATGCTTTCCGTAAAGCCGGAGGAGCTTACGGATGCACTCAGGCAGTATAAGGCAGAGAGTGCGGCAAAGGATTTAAGAATTGCGGCACTGAATGAGCGTTATTTCCGTTCTGTTTTAAAGGAGCTGCCGGATTCGGAGGAAACGGTTTCTGTTTTTGAGGAGGGACTGAATCCGATTGAACTGCGGAAGCTGTGCGACCTGCTTGTTAAAAACGGAAAAGGCCGTGTGGTGGCAGCATTCGCACCCAAGACACAGCCTGCAGAGGTGCAGCCGGGAAGCGATGCCGGAGCGGCGTTCGAGTACATGTATGTCATCGGAAGCCGCAGCCTTGATGTGCGGGAGGGCGGGAAACGTCTGAACGCACTGCTTTCCGGGCGCGGAGGCGGCAGTGCGGAGATGCTGCAGGGCAGTGTGAGAGCCTCGGAAGGAAAGATCCGGGAAATACTTCCGCAGATTTTCTGAGAGAGCAGCTGATCCGGATCAATGCGGACATCTGCTTTTCTTTTCATGTCGGAGACTTTATGCTATATTAGAATGCAGAAAACAGAGTAAAGGAGACAGAATATGACGATCAGAATCGGAATGGCAGGGTACGGAAACCTGTCACGGGGAATTGAGAGTGCGATCCGCCAGAATCCGGATCTTGCGCTTACCGTTGTATTTACCCGCCGGAATCCGCAGGAGATAAAGACTGCAGATCCTTCCGTAAAAGTGGACAGCATAGATAATATCCTGCAGTACCGGGGCAGTATTGATGTACTGATGGTCTGCGGCGGCTCTGCAACGGATCTCCCGGAGCAGACACCGGCGTATGCACGGTATTTCAATGTCATTGATTCCTTTGATACGCATGCAGACATACCGCGGCATTTTGACAGAGTGGATCAGGCAGCAAAGGAGAGCGGTCATCTTGCGATGATTTCCTGCGGATGGGATCCGGGGATGTTCTCGCTGAACCGCCTTTATGCAGAAGCCATCCTGCCGGAGGGGAAACATTATACCTTCTGGGGCAAAGGTGTGTCGCAGGGACATTCGGATGCAATCAGACGGATCCCCGGCGTGAGGGATGCAAGACAGTATACGGTACCGGTCGCGGAAGCACTTGAGGCGGTCAGAAGCGGCAGGAATCCGGAGCCCAGTGCGAGACAGATGCATTTAAGAGAATGCTATGTTGTCCTGGAGGAGGGCGCGGATGCAGCAAAGGTAGAGGAAAGCATCAGAACGATGCCCAATTACTTTGCGGATTATGATACAACCGTACATTTTATTTCTCAGGAGGAGCTGGACAGAGATCACAAGGGACTTCCGCACGGCGGCTTTGTGATGCGGTCGGGTGCGACCGGCAGAGACGGAGAGCACCATGCGCTTATCGAATACCGCCTGAAGCTGGACTCCAATCCGGAATTTACGGGCTCTGTCCTTGCGGCATATGCGAGAGCTGTTTACCGTATGGCAGAGGCCGGTGAAACAGGATGCATTACGGTATTTGATGTGGCGCCGAAATATCTGAGCCCCAAAACGCCTGAGGAGCAGCGGAAAAAGCTTCTTTAAAAGAAAAAGAGAGGTAGATACGATGCTGAATAATCTGAAGAAAATGATGCTTGTGCTTTCTGCTGCAGTATTCTGCACAATACTTTCATGCCCTGGTTTTGCGGATACCTGGAAGTGGACAGCGCAGGACAATCAGTGGTACTGCTATCGCTATCCGGATGGCGCAGCAGCGGATTATGTTCCGGAAAAGACGACCGGCTGGGTGCAGGATGCGGATGGAGCCTGGTATTATCTGGATGAGTCCAAGATGGTGACCGGCTGGGTTTCGGATTACGGCAGATTCTATTATCTGGGAACCGACGGAAGGATGCTTGCAAACCAGTGGGTAGGGAATTTCTATGTCGGAGAGACCGGCGCGGTGCTTACGGATACAGCAGCACCGGACGGAACCAGGCTCTCGGCGAATGGTTCCAGGTATAAAGGAACAGGACTTGCGGTGCCGGCGGAAGCACTGAATGAAAAAACGGCACGGTACCTCGAGATTTTAAAGGAACATCCGGATGCAAGAGCGGAATTCACTGCCCCTGAAAGCGGAAATCCGCAGATGACCTATGAGACGACCAACGGATTCAGATGGATCTGCTATAAGCTGCTGAAGCTGTATGATGCAAAAAGCCATGAACTGCTTTATGAAGGAGATGGTGCGTTTCTGCCGCAGGCAACACTGGAAAGAAACGTGGACGGGACGATTGAAAAGATCAGACCGACGCAGCTTTTCAGCGACATGTACATCAGCGGCAGCCGGGTATACACGGATCCCGCCGGATTTATATATTATCTGAAAGCTTAATGAATCTGAGACGAACAAACTGCCGGCCATTGATCCGGCAGTTTGTTTACTATAATAAGGAGTAGCCAATATGACTTTACAGCAGCTCAGACAGGTTCTGACGGTGGCGGATGCCGGCTCCATGAATGAAGCGGCGAAGCGGCTTTTTATCACGCAGCCCAGTCTTTCGGCCGCAATCAAGGAACTGGAAAAAGAGATCGGCATAGAGATCTTCCTGCGTTCCAACCGCGGAATCGTTGTTACTGCGGAGGGAGATGAATTCCTCGGCTATGCAAGACAGATCACAGAGCAGTATCAGCTTATGGAGGACAAATATGTATCCCGCGGCACACGGAAAAAGAAATTTTCTGTTTCAATGCAGCATTATACATTCGCGGTGGAAGCCTTTATCCATCTTGCGCGGGAGTACGGGATGAACAGCTATGAGTTTGCTGTTCATGAAGCCAAGACGAGTGAGGTTATTGAGAATGTACGGAATCAGACGAGCGAGGTCGGGATCATCTATCTCAATGAATTCAACCAGAAGGTGCTGAGCAAGATCCTGCGGGAGAGCTCTCTTGAGTTTGTTCCGCTTTTCAGCTGCGATATCTATGCCTTTATGGCCAAATCCAATCCGCTTTCCGGCAGGGAAACCGTCACCATGAAGGACCTTGAGGAATATCCGTGCTGCTCCTTTGAGCAGGGAGACAGGAATTCTTTCTATTTTGCGGAGGAGGTGCTGAGCATCTATGATTACAAGCAGATTATCAAGGTTGATGACCGTGCGACAATGCTGAATCTCATGGTGGGGCTGAACGGATATACGCTCTGTTCCGGTCTTATCTGCCGGCTGGATACAAAGGAAAAAATGAATATCGGCTATATCAAAAAGAAAAAAATGCCGCTGTCAGAGCTTGGGGAGCGGTATGTGGCGGAGCTTAAGAAATATAAGTAGGCCGGAATCAGGATCCGCTGCGGCATGAAACAGAAACATCCTGAGAAGCCTTGAGAACAAATCCTGAGAACAGTCTTAAGAGCAGGAGAAAGAGGGAAAATTACTATGGATCAGCAACAGATGATATTGATTGCACTGGCAGTGGTGCTGGTGCTTGCCGCTGCATTTTTTATTTACAGGAATGTCCGGAGGAAGGCGAATGATGATAAGATCCGTCTGAAGCTCCGGGAGGATGAGAAGCTTCATGTTTCGCTTGACAATGCGGATATCGTAAAGGTCGCGGAGATTATCCTGAGGGGACTTGGCGGAAAGGAAAATGTCGTATCTGTGGATAACGATGCTTCCCGCCTGAAAGCACAGATCCGTGCCTATGACAGGGTGGATGAGAAGTGCATCCGCTCGGCAGCGGTCGGAGCGGTACTGCGTCCGTCCAAGACTGCAGTGCATATTATCATCGGGTCCGAGGTGGAAGAAGTTACAGCAGAGATCAGGAAGCTCCTGCCGGCAGAACCGGATAAGACAGCGGAAGCAGAATCCGGTAAAACAGAATCAGCAAAGCCGGACACGGCAGAGCAGGCAAAGACAGAGCAGGAGAGCTGAAGAATGGCAAAAAACTATGAAATGGATATGACGACAGGTCCGATCCTGAATAAGCTCCTGCGTTTCAGCCTCCCGCTGATTGCATCCAGCGTGCTGCAGCTTCTGTTTAATGCCGCAGATGTCATTGTCGTAGGGCGTTTCGTCGGACCCAGTGCCATGGCGGCAGTCGGATCCACTTCATCGCTTATCAACCTGATCATACAGCTTTTTGTAGGACTTTCGGTCGGCGTGAATGTCTGTGCGGCAAGGTATTATGCGGCAAACCGGGAGGAAGATTTAAGGGAGACCATTGCTACGGCGGTTACGACGGCGCTTCTGACCGGAACAGCCCTCGTATTTATCGGAATCGGACTCGCAAAGCCCATGCTGCTCCTGATGGGGACACCGGATGATGTCATACAGGGCAGTGTCCTTTACATGCGGATCTATTTCCTTGGGATGCCTGCCGTTATGCTGTATAATTTCATATCGGCCATCCTGCGGGCAGTCGGAGACACACGGCGTCCGCTCTACTATCAGATGATCGCCGGTATCATCAATGTTATCCTGAATCTGGTGTTCGTAATCGGTTTCCATGCCGGTGTTGCCGGTGTGGCCATCGCAACGAGCATCTCGCAGACCTTTTCCGCAGCCGCGCTGCTTCTTGTCCTGATCAGAGAGAAGGGCAGGATGCACATAGATATCCGAGCGCTGCATATCAACATGAAAAAGCTTCTGAGCATCTTTGAGGTCGGCATGCCGGCAGGACTGCAGGGAATGGTATTCAGCCTTTCCAACGTGGTAATCCAGAGCTCCATCAATTCCTTTGGCTCTGTTGCCATGGCAGGCTCAACCGCATCGCAGAATATTGAGGGCTTTGTCTATGTTTCGATGAATGCCATCTACCAGTCGAACCTGAGCTTCACCTCGCAGAATGTCGGTGCGGGGAAAATGTCAAGAGTAAACAGAATCATGTTCGAATGTCTCGGCACGGTAACGGTTATCGGACTTGTACTCGGATTCCTTGTGAATGTGTTCTCCGGCGTGCTCCTGTCATTTTACACAACTTCACCGGAGGTAATCCGGTACGGACAGGAGAGACTTCTGATTGTGGCAGGGCCGTATTTCCTGTGCGGGATTATGGACAGCATGGTGGGCTCGCTCCGCGGGATGGGATATTCCTTCATTCCGATGGTCGTCAGTCTCCTCGGCGCCTGCGGACTCCGCATTCTTTACATTGCCACGCTGTTTCAGCTTCCGGCCCTGCACAGCCTGCGGTATCTCTACATGAGCTATCCCGGCAGCTGGCTGATCACCTTTACCATACATTTTATTACCTACTGGCTGATAAGAAAAAAGAAAAGGATCCTGTAAGGAAGAGAAAGGAATTATTATGGAGAGAAATCTTACACTGCTGACAGATTTTTATGAGCTTACCATGATGCAGGGGTACTTCAAGAGCAGGAAAACGGATGAGGAAGTGATTTTTGATATGTTCTACCGCAAAAATCCGCTCGGGAACGGCTTCGCTATCTGCTGCGGACTGGAGCAGGTCATTGACTATATCCGGAATCTCAATTTCAACGAGGATGATATTGACTACCTGCGTACGCTCGGAACCTTTGATGAGGAATTCATTGATTATCTGCGCGGATTCCATTTCACCGGTTCCATCTATGCGATTCCGGAGGGAACCGTTGTCTTTCCGAGAGAGCCGCTTGTCAAGGTGGTGGCACCGATTATCCAGGCACAGCTCGTTGAGGCAGCCATCCTGAATATCATAAACCACCAGTCGCTGATTGCAACCAAGGCATACCGCGTGGTGCACGCAGCACAGGGGGACAGCGTCATGGAATTCGGACTCCGCCGTGCGCAGGGACCGGATGCCGGGATCTATGGTGCCCGGGCAGCCGTAATCGCCGGCTGTGTAGGTACGTCGAATGTCCTCTGCGGCAAAATGTTCGGCATTCCGGTGCTCGGAACCCATGCACATTCGTGGATCATGTCCTTTGAAGATGAACTGACCGCGTTCCTTTCCTTTGCAAGGCTGTATCCGGATAACTGCATCCTGCTGGTGGATACCTATGATACCTTAAAGAGCGGCATCCCGAATGCAATCCGTACCTTTGATGAGATGAAGAAGGAAGGCATCAGGCTTAAGAAGTTCGGTATCCGCATGGATTCAGGCGATCTTGCCTATCTTTCCAAGAAGGCTACGCAGATGCTTACGGAAGCCGGCTATCCGGATGCGGTTATCTGTGCTTCCAATGATCTGGACGAGGACCTCATCACCTCCCTGAAGCTGCAGGGTGCAACCATCAATTCCTGGGGTGTCGGCACCAATCTTATCACCTCGGAAAAGCAGCCGAGCTTCGGCGGTGTTTACAAGCTTGCGGCTGTACAGGATAAGGAAAACGGCGGCTGGATCCCCAAGATCAAGCTTTCCGAGAACACGGAAAAGGTAACCAATCCGGGAAACAAGCAGATTCTGCGTATCTACAACAAGGCAACCGGAAAGGTCATTGCCGATCTCATCTGCATGGAGGAAGAGAGCTTTGACCCGGATAAAACGCTGACGCTCTTTGATCCGCAGGAAACCTGGAAACAGACTGTGCTTGCACCGGGCAGCTATACGCTCCGGAAGCTGCTGATCCCTGTCTTTGAGAACGGTAAGCAGGTCTACACGAGCCCGTCAACAACGGAAATCCGCGACAACTGCAGGAAGGAGCTGGACACTTTGTGGGAGGAGTCGAGGAGACTGGTCAATCCGCATGATGTCTATGTGGATCTTTCCAATGAACTGTGGCATACCAAGAACAAACTCCTGGAGGAGTACGGCAGAGTGCGCCGCTGAAGGAGATCTGTCCGGGTGCTGCGGACGCTCAATATGAATGCCGTTTATAAAGCTCCCTTGATTTTGCAGGAAATGTCCTTTATAATACTAAAGTTACACATAGCTTTTATCTATAAGGAGATGCGTTGATGTTTAAAAAAGTCGATACAAATATGAATTTTGTAGAGCGCGAGAAAGAGGTTGAGGACTTCTGGAAAGAAAACCACGTGTTTGAGGAGTCCATCAAGGAGCATGAGGGGGATCCGTCCTATGTATTTTACGATGGTCCGCCTACTGCAAACGGCAAGCCTCATATCGGTCATGTGGAGACCCGTGCTTTTAAGGATATGATTCCCAGATATCACGCCATGAAGGGTGCAATGGTACCCAGAAAGGCCGGCTGGGATACCCACGGACTTCCGGTTGAGCTGGAGGTTGAGAAGCAGATCGGCATTAACGGAAAAGACCAGATTGAAGAATTCGGGGTCGCTCCTTTTATCTGTAAATGTAAGGAAAATGTCTGGAAATACAAGGGCATGTGGGAGGATTTTTCCTATAAGGTCGGTTTCTGGGCGGATATGGAAAACCCGTATGTCACCTATCATGATGACTATATCGAGTCCGAGTGGTGGGCACTGAAGGAAATCTGGAAGAAGGGGCTCCTTTACAAGGGCTTTAAGGTTGTGCCTTACTGTCCTCGCTGCGGGACGCCGCTTTCTTCTCATGAGGTTGCGCAGGGCTATAAGGATGTTACAGAGCGTTCTGCCATTGTACGTTTCAAGAAAAAGGGAGAGGATGTGTACTTCCTTGCATGGACGACAACGCCCTGGACACTGCCTTCCAATACAGCACTCTGCGTAAGTCCGGATCTTGAATACGCAAAGGTAAAAGCATGTGACGGATATACCTACATCATGGCTGTTGCACTGCTGGACAAGGTTCTCGGCCCGCTTGCAAAGGATGGAGAGAAAGCTTACGAGATCCTCGATACCTGCAAGGGTGCAGCGCTGGAATATCAGGAATATGAGCCGCTGTATGAGTGCGCCGGCAAGGCTGCGGAAAAGCAGCACAGGAAGTCGCACTTTGTAACAGTGGATAATTATGTAAGTGCCGAGGATGGTACCGGCATCGTGCATATTGCACCGGCATTCGGTGAGGATGACGGAAGAATCGGAAAGAAATACCAGCTTCCGTTTATTCAGTTTGTCGATGCCAAGGGCAATATGACAAAGGAAACGCCGTTTGCAGGACTTTTTGTCAAAAAGGCGGATCCGGAAGTACTGAAGGATCTGAGTGCGCGCAGATTGCTTTTTGATGCACCTAAGTTCACCCACAGCTACCCGCACTGCTGGAGATGCGGAACGCCGCTGATCTATTACGCAAGAGAATCCTGGTTCATCAAGATGACTGCAGTCAGGGATGATCTTGTCAGAAACAACGACACGGTTCACTGGTATCCGGAGTCCATCGGCAAGGGCCGTTTCGGAGACTGGATCGAGAATGTGCAGGACTGGGGCATTTCCCGCAACCGTTACTGGGGAACGCCGCTTAACATCTGGGAGTGCGAGGACTGCGGACACCAGGATGCCATCGGATCCCGTGCGGAGCTGAAGGAAAGAGCGGTCAATTATCAGGAGACACTGGATGCGCTCAAGGCTGCCGGCAGCGAGGGATGGAGCGGAGACTATATCGAGCTCCACAAGCCGTATATTGATGCCGTAACCTGCAGATGCCCTAAGTGCGGCGGCACCATGAAGAGAGTGCCTGAGGTTATTGACTGCTGGTTCGATTCCGGTGCAATGCCGTATGCACAGCATCATTATCCGTTTGAAAACAAGAAGCTTTTTGAGGAACAGTTCCCGGCGCAGTTTATCTGCGAGGCTGTCGATCAGACAAGAGGCTGGTTCTATTCTCTGCTTGCGGAGAGTACAATCCTCTTTGACAAGGCACCATATCAGAATGTTCTGGTTCTCGGACATGTACAGGACGAGAACGGACAGAAGATGTCCAAGTCCAAGGGAAATGCGGTTGATCCGATGGATGCGCTGCAGAAACACGGCGCAGATGCCATCCGCTGGTTCTTCTATACCAATTCCGCACCATGGCTTCCGAACCGTTTCCATGATAAGGCAGTTGTGGAGGGGCAGAGGAAGTTCCTGAGCACCCTCTGGAATACCTATGCATTCTTTGTGCTTTATGCAAATATTGACAGCTTCAATCCGATGGATTACAGGCTTGAATATGACAGGCTGCCGGTTATGGACAGATGGATTCTCAGCAAGCTGAATTCCGTGATCAAGGATACGGATGAGGATCTTGCCGGTTTCAGGATTCCGGAAGCAGCCAATGCACTGCAGGATTTCATTGATGATCTGTCCAACTGGTATGTCCGCCGCTCCAGAGAGCGCTTCTGGGCAAAGGGCATGGAGCAGGACAAGATCAATGCCTATATGACGCTGTATACCTGCCTTGTGACATTCGCAAAGCTTGCAGCACCGATGGTTCCGTTTGTGACAGAGTCCATTTACAGGAATCTGGTCTGCACCGTAGATCCGTCAGCAAAGATTTCTGTGCATCTCTGCGATTATCCAAAGGCGGATGA